>CANQPX010000006.1 GCA_947625915.1 uncultured Clostridia bacterium | reverse complement strand
TTGACCCCACCAGCGCGGCTGCGCTGGACCAGCTTTTCAATTTTGCGCTGCGCGCAAAATTGTTAAAAACTTTTTCGGCAGACTGATGCCGACAGGATCTTTCCTGCCGGCATTTTTAATTTATCATTGACTTTTTACTGTACCCGTGTTCCGCCTACAGGTCGGATATAAAGAACATAACAGCTTCCTTTGCCGAATAAATGCTCTGTTTTTTCTACAAATCCGTCAAGCATATCATTCGGCACAAATGCCTGTATCGTTCCCGCAAATCCTCCCCCGTGAACACGGCAGGCGCCTTTGCCTTTAAGGATATTTTCCGCTGTGTAAAGTCCGAGCACGACTCCCTGTTCGCGGGGAGCGGTGACTGCAAAAATATTCTGCAAATATTTAAAGGAACTGTTCCCGCTTTCGGAAACTGTTTTCAGAAATTCTTCAAAATTTCCTTTTCGGAGAGCTTCAGCTTCGCGGTCGGCTCTTTCGTTCTCGTCAAAGAAATGGAACGCGCGTGAAACGGCACGGTCGCCGCAGGCTTTGCGTACTTCGGAAATTTTCTCCCAAAGCTGTTCCTTGGAAATATCACGCAGTTCGTTTTTGCCGAAAAATTTTGCCACCGACTTCATTTCCGCGGGGATAGCCGCATATTCCGGCGTAAGATCCGCATGGTTCCCTTTTGTGTCTACTATGCAAAGGCTGTGTCCCGTTGCGGAAAAATCAAAATCTATCGACTCTATAACAGGGTTTTCGGTATCTTTGAAATCAATTTCAATAAATCCTCCCACCGACGACGCCATCTGATCCATAAGACCGCTGGGCTTTCCGAAATGCACGTTTTCGGCATACTGAGCGATCTGCGCTATCTTGACTGCGCTTACTTTTCCGTCGTTGTAAAGGTGTGAGAGGATAGTTCCTATCAGCACTTCAAATGCCGCTGATGAGGAAATGCCGCTGCCCTTTAAAACGTTGGAAGTCGTGTATGCCTTGAAACCGCCTATTGCGAAGCCGTCCTTTTTCAGACCGTCCGCAACTCCTCTTATCAGCGCGGCGGAAGTGTTCTTATCCTTTTCTTTTACTGAAAGATCGGAAGTATCGACAATATCCTGCGGGAAACCTTCCGACTTGACTGTAATTACTCCGTCGTTTGTCGGAACAACAAATGCTATAACGTCAAGGCTCACCGCTGCGGCGAGAACTTTTCCGCGGTTGTGGTCGGTATGGTTGCCGCCGATCTCTGTTCTTCCCGAAGCGGAAAATATCATGGCGTTTTCCGCACTTCCGAAAAGTTCTTCAAAGGCTTTTTCAGCCTTTTCGTAACGTTCCTTTTGCGCGGGAACGGCTTTTTCCCCGTAAAGCTTTGCAAGTGTACTGTCGATGTTTTTCATTATGAACTCTCCTTTAAAATAATGTTATCCCGCATCATAAAACATACGGTAATTTTTCTCTGAATGTGAATATGTGCTTAAAACCAGTCCTATGCATATGAACATACTTATCATACTTGAACCGCCCTGACTTACGAACGGCAGCGGCAAGCCTATTACGGGCATTACACCGAGTACCATTCCCAGATTAAGTACGCAGTTAATGAATATCATTGCGAAAACGCCTATGCAGATATATTTTCCTAACGGATCTTTTGCGATACGGCTGTCGGCAACGATCTTCATGCAGATATATGCCAGCGCCGCAACGAGCAGCACGCAGCCGATAAAACCGAAGCATTGTCCCACATATGTGAAGATAAAATCGTTCTGCGCATAGGTAACGTAAACATATTCGTCCGCAAACAATCCTTTGCCGAACACCTGTCCCGAACCGAGAGCAAGCTTTCCCCAGTATTGCTGATATGCGATATCCGCAAAATCGGGGTTGCTCATGGGATCTTCTTCAAAAAGCACAAGGAAACGCATTTTCTGATGCGGCAGCATTATTTTGTTCCATAGCACCCATACCGCCGCAGGAGCGGCAATTACGCACGGGAGTATGTATTTCCACGATATTCCCGCCGCAAAGATCATACATACGAACATAAAGAAAAATACTACTGCTGTTCCGTCATCGCCCTGTGCAACGACTATCAGCGTTGGGATCGCTCCATGCAGACAGAGCAGCGCAACATTTCCGATATGATTTATCTTTTCGCCCGCTTTGGAAAGGTGCAGCGCAAAGGACATTATAAATGCGATCTTAAGGAATTCCGACGGCTGCAAAGTTGTGAAACCGAGGTCTATCCAAGCTACATCATCGGCATTTTCGGCAGGTTTATACGCAAGCGGAGTAAACGTCAGCAGTGTAAGTCCCACTGCGCCGGGAACATACAAGAACCACAGTTTTGTAAATTTATGGTAATCAAGTGCGGACATTACCAGTGCGATCGCCGCGCCCGCGCAAAGGCAAACGAACTGTATCTTATACATTGAAGGTTTCCCCGCAACGTCATTGTGTACCATTGAATAGAGCAGCAGCACCGAAAACGCGGACACGCCGCACACCAGAACAAAAAGCTGCTTATCGAGCTTTCTTATATATTGCAGAATAAGTTTAAGCAGCTTTTTCAGCATTATGATGCTCCTTTCAGGCAAAAATTTTTATCACATACTTATTATATATCAAAATGCGGAGCATTTCAAGGCTTTTTTTCAATGTTTCACAACTGTAACATAGGCGCGGACAAACTAAAAAATGAAAAACAAAACCTTGCCCGAAAAGCTGGTCCAGCGCAGCCGCGCTGGTGGGGTCTGAGGGAAAAACGAATGCTTCGCATTCGTCTAAGCCCCTTGTCGCGCAAACGAACGCAGTTCGTTTTTCGCAGTAGCGCGAAATCCCCCTTACGAAGGCGCCTCTGCAAAGGGGTGAATTGCCGCTGCAAGCGGCAAGAGGGGAACGCTCTGCAAGAGAGAGCGTTCCCCTTGGCATTAACGATTAAATACAATCTTAGCCTTGCCAAACAGCCCGGTGAGCTGTTTGGCAATACAGAGCAATTTGTTTAAAAAAATGATCCGTTACTTGAAAAAACTATATTATGCTTTATCGACAAGCTGATCTTCTCTTAAAAATAAGAGAGGATATCTGTGAAAACTTATTTACGTTCAGTCTCCGAACGAGATGCCGAGATGCCTTGCAGTTACAACGAGCTGATGATCTTCGGTGACGAATTTTGTCTTTCCCGCTACTTCTTTCAGCGGATTTTCGGTAATTATACTCTTTACCATGGCAACGGAATATCCGTATTTTTCATTTTCTATCAGCTTTGCGGCACGAACTCCGAACTTTGTGGCGAGAACTCTGTCGTATGCCGACGGACTTCCTCCGCGGAGCATATGCCCCGGAACGCAGACTCTTGTTTCTATTCCCGTACCTTTCTGTATCTGCGCCGCAAGGCGGTTGGTGGCAGTGGTAATGCCTGCTTCCTGACGGAGACGAGCGCGTTCTTTCTTTTTCAGTTTGGCTTCTTCCACATCGAACGCGCCCTCCGCGAAAGCCACTATGGAGAAAGTTTTTCCCGCGTCGCTGCGCTTTTTGAGTGCTTCTATGACCTTATCGGGATCGTAGGGTATCTCGGGGATTATGATAATGTCCGCGCCGCCTGCGATGCCCGAATAAAGTGTGAGCCAACCCGCTTTGTTGCCCATGATCTCGACCATCAGTATCCTGCTGTGTGAAGCGGCTGTTGTGTGGAGACGGTCTATAACGTCCGTTGCGATATCGACTGCCGTGTGGAAACCGAATGTAACGTCCGTTCCGTAAATATCGTTGTCAATAGTCTTTGGCAGACCGATAACGTTCAAGCCCTCTTCGGAAAGCAGATTTGCCGTCTTGTGAGTGCCGTTCCCGCCGAGAGTCAGCAGGCAATCAAGTTTTTGCTTTTTGTAGGTATCTTTCATTGCTTTTATCTTGTCAACATTATCCTCGCCTATGACCGACATCATCTTGAACGGCTGGCGTTTTGTGCCGAGGATAGTTCCTCCGCGGGTAAGGATGCCTGAAAATTCAGACGGATCCATATCTCTTGCGATATTGTTTATAAGACCGTAGTAACCGTTCTGTATGCCGACGATCTCAACTTTGTCCTCTCCCATTCTTTCAAAACAAGCCTTTGCAACGCCGCGTATGGTCGCGTTAAGTCCGGGGCAGTCGCCGCCGCTCGTAAGTATGCCTATCCTTCGTTTTGCCATTTTATTTTTCCTCCTTTATCAAATCAGGGTACAGGCAAGACCTGCACCCTTTGATGATCATGCGTCTGCTGTAACGGCTTCCTGCTTTTGGGAAGCTTTCATTGCCATAAATTCCTCGAACTGATCGGCGGGCATGGGCTTTCCGAAGAAATATCCCTGTGCAAGATCGCAGCCCGACTTTTTCAGTATTTCTGCCTGACCGATGGTTTCAATGCCCTCGGCGATAGTTTCGATCTTTTTGGATTTAGCGATCCTTATGACTGCGGAAACTATCTCTCTGGATATTTCATCTTCCTCAAGGTACATAATGAACGAGCGGTCAAGTTTAAGCAGAGTTATAGGCAGCACCTGTATATAGCTGAGTGAAGAATATCCCGTTCCGAAGTCGTCCATTGAAAGTTTTACGCCGAGTTCCTTGATCTCCTTCATCTGCTGTATAGCGTGGTCGATATCTTTCAGAGCAAGTGATTCCGTAAGTTCCACATCGAGCCATTTTGCATCGAGACCTGTTTCGTTCAGAGCGTTTTGAATGGATTCTTTTACATCTGTCTGGTAGAAATCCACCGCAGTAAGGTTTATCGACACCGTGATGGGCGGATAACCCATTACCTGCCATTCCTTGTTCTGGCGGCAGGCTTCTTTCAGCACGAACGCGCTTATTTTTGTTATAAGCATTGAATTTTCCGCTACAGGAATGAACTGGCTCGGCGGAACTACCGTACCGTCAGGTTTTACCCAGCGGATAAGAGCCTCCATTCCCATAAGAGAGCCGTCGGAAAGATCGATCTTCGGCTGATAGTAAAGGACCATTTCGTTATTTTCGATAGCCGCGGCAAGTTCGTTTTCAAGCGCTGTGCCTGCGATGATCTTATCGTGTATTTTGTTATCATAGCGTATGATATTGCTCTTTGAACCGTCGGACATACTGAGAGAGAATTCTGCGCGGTCGAGCACTTGAGCGAAATCTTTTCCGCCGTCGGACATTTTGCAGTAGCCTGCCGAACAGGTTATAGTCTGTACGGAAAAACTCTGAGCGCAACTTTCCTTTATTTCCTGTTGGATATGGTTTATGATCTTTACCGGCAGGTCGTCGTCGCCGATATCGCGTATGAGCAAAGCGAAGTTGTCTCCGCCGATCCTTGCGCCGAAGCCGCCTTCGGTAACAGAATTTTCGATTATTTTGCCGAGATCCGCAAGGAGTTTGTTTCCGCTCTGGTAGCCGCAGGTATCGTTAATGATATGGAAGTTGTCGATATCAAGCACTATGACCCAATACGATTGACCGGCTTCTGCGGAACATTCAAAAGTTTCCTGACCTATCTGCATGAACTTATTGCGGTTGAATATCTGTGTAACATCGTCGATGTAAGCCATTTTTTCGATGATGCTGTCTTTTTCCTTGTCCTTGGTAACGTCTATAACGGCGCCGCCGATATTTGCGAGGAGTTTTGTTTCCGCGGGAGTGATCTTATATCTGAACTGGTACCAATGGTAAGTGTTATCCGAGGATAAAAGGCGGAATTCGGTGCTGTGTATCTCGCTGCCGTTCAATTCGGAATAGGGGCTGACCATTGCGGACTGGAGAGCGTTGAAAGTCATTATGTCCGACGGGTGGAACCTTGCTTTAAGGACGCCTTCGGAAATATCGGGGACGTTCAGACCGAGCATATCCATCAGCTGATCGGAGATATAGTAGCTTGTTTTGCCGGGTTCTTTCAGGAGCAGACCTATTTCCGAAAGACCCATTGAGAGGGTATAGCGGTTTTCCGACTCGGCGAGTTCCTTGGAATATTTTATCAGTTCTTCTTTCATTCTTACGGTTTCGGAAATATCCAGACCTATAGAAAGCATCAGGCAGCTCCGGCTGTTTTTGCCTGCTATGGTGCTGACGATGGAAGTGTTCCAAATTGTGTTCACCTTTGCGCCGCCTTTGGCTGTAACGGCAAATTCCTCATCTCTGCTGTTTATAACGGCTTGCAGGCTCGGAGCAAAAGCGTCGGGCGGCAGGACTTTCTGAAGAGTTTTCATATCTGAAAGATCCTCGGAAGTATAGCCGATATTTTTGGTAAGTTCGGGGTTTGCTTCGATGTAGCGGAAATCCGAGCTCCAGAGTACAGCCATAGTGTTAAGGCTCTGCATGATCCTGATGATATTTTCTCTTTCGCGTATGATCCTTTCCTTGGTGAAATGTTTTACGCAGCCTATGGAGACCAGAGTCAAGACCAAAGCGGACACAGCGAAGCAAACGAGTATGACAGCGGTATACTCGGGTATCCTGAAAGCGATATTCATTGCCGTAAGCACAGCGGCTGCGCATATTGAAGCTATCAGAATTATTTTACTTGTTTTATGCAAAGAAATTACCCCCTAAGAAAGCGGACTCTGAATACATATATTTTTAACATTTGCGTTTTAAAACGTTTAAATTGAAATAAATTCCAATTAAATTGTATAATACTACAATAATATTATACAATTTAAATTTATTTTTGTCAATATTCATAATGCACAAACACTAAAATAAAACTAAAATTTCACAAAGACTTCACAATTAAATGGTAAAATTATTTATAGAGGCAGGCTGAGGCGGGGAGTCCTCGCGGGCATATGGGCGGGGGTTTTAGTTTGCTTTTCTTAAAAAAGCATAGTAAAAATTTCTTTTTACCACTCATGCGAGGGGCAGACAACCATAAGGGAAGGCATAGGGTGGGTGGGGGACGGCGGGGGGTTCTTTAGTTTGCTTTTCTTGATTTTTTATTTTGAATATAACCATCTTTTTTAGTTTCCGGGGGGCAGAACCTTCCGGGAAGGGCGAACCCGAACGCGGGGCGCTTTTAATAAAAGCATAGTAAAATTATTTTTTGTTTCTTGTGCGAGGGGCAGACAACCATAAGGGAAGGGGAAACCCGACCGCCCCTATGGGCGCTCGCCGGTTTTCCCCTTCCCTTAGTTTTTCTCCAGCTGACGCTTGCGTCAGTTTTCGTGCATCCCCACTTTCCTTCAACCTAACCCCTTCCACGCTCGCTATGCTAAAGTAGAGATTATAGAAAAGATTTCTTAGAACTCTTGAACGGAGATTGCGATGGCTACGGGTTCTTTGGTTTTGCTTATCTTAGTACGAGCGTTCTAATATCAGATGAAAATTAAAGAAGAATAGTACTATAAACAGTTGTTATTTCCCGCAAAAAGAGATCCTATTGTTTAGAACTCTATAATTGTTGAATATCAAACTAACAGTAGAACTCTCTTACTAAGATAAACAAAACTTAGGGCTTCTGTTAATTTCACAAACTATGTTATAGAGTACTAAGAAATTTCTTCTATAATTTCTACTTTAGCATAGCGAGCGTGGAGAGGGATAGGGTTGGGGAGTAGGGGGTTCGGGGGACAGAACCGCAGGGGAAGGGAGAACCCGTGCGAGCGTCCCCGTTAATTTCTCGGGTTCTCCCTTCCCTAAAGGTTCTGTCCCCCGAAACATAAAACTAAAAAATTTTCACAAAGTAAAATATAAGAAAAGCGAACTAAAGAACCCCACCGGTGAAAAGAATATCAAAACTTAGGTGCAGGATCAAAATAGCAGAAAAACAAAATTCCGCCCGAAAGCCCGCGGGGACTCCCCGCCTCAACTTTTAACCCTATATGAAAGGACGATGAAAATGCCGAAAATTCTTATTGTTGACGACGAAAAAATGATACGCAACGTTGTAAAGGAGTACGCCGAGTTCGAGGGGTACGAAACAGCCGAAGCCGAAAACGGTATGGAAGCCGTGGAAATGTGCCGCAAAGAGGACTTCGATATTATCGTTATGGATATTATGATGCCGAGACTGGACGGTTATTCAGCCGTAAAGGAGATCCGAAAGACTAAACAGATCCCCGTTATAATGCTTTCCGCAAGAGGCGAGGAGTACGATAAGCTTTTCGGCTTTGAGATAGGCGTTGACGATTACGTTGTAAAACCATTTTCTCCCAAAGAACTCCTTGCCCGCATAAAAGCCGTCCTTAAAAGAGGTGCAGCCGCGGAGGAAAACAATAAAATGGAAAAAATAACTTTCGAGGGGCTGGAGATAAACGTTACCGGCAGAGAAGTCACTATTGACGGCGTTCCCGCACAGCTTACACCGAAAGAATACGACCTG
Source organism: uncultured Clostridia bacterium (assembly GCA_947625915.1). GTDB lineage: Bacteria > Bacillota > Clostridia > Oscillospirales > Ruminococcaceae > RGIG8773. The sequence goes on along the minus strand of CANQPX010000006.1, from coordinate 70,693 downwards.
CTTTTCTACCTTGTGCGGAACAAGGGCATAGCGCTTTCAAGAGAAAAACTTCTCGAGGAAGTATGGGGCTACGACTTTTACGGCGATGACCGTACAGTCGATACACATATAAAAATGCTCCGCAGTTCACTTGGGAAATATAGGAAATTTATCGTTACTTTAAGGGGCATGGGCTATAAATTCGATGCGTGATCCCGGAGGTCAGACCGTGAAAAATAATGATAGACCTGCACATAAGAAAACTTTCAAAACTATCCGTATAACGGTATGGATATACTTTTTCATTTTCATAATAAGCATACTTATATTAATGTGGTTCACTTTCAGCGTTTCCCTTGAATCAAATTACAAAAGAATGAAAATAAGCAATATCTTTGACATCGCGAACTATATCCTTACCGACTGGAGCAAGGACGATTTCACCGACAGCAGCCTTGATAAGCTTTCTTATGACAACGATATGTGCATACTCATTCAGGACGCATACGGTCTGAGCGTCTATTCAAATGATATGATGGGCGGGAACTGCATTATACACAGCAGATTATTTACCGCCGATCTGTATAAATACCGCGCACTTGCAATGGAAAGCGCGGACGGCATTTATTATACCGAAGTGAAAAACAACCGCTTCAATAACGAGGTAATGCTGTTCGTAATGATCCTCGGAGATAAAGACGACCCGAGCGGATATATTTTCCTGAATACTTCTCTTGAACCCCTCAATTCCACTATAGGGATAATAAACCGACAGATACTGATAGTAAGCGTGATGCTGCTGGTGCTTGGTCTGGGCATATCGTATTTTCTGGCAAGACTTATCGAAACTCCTATCGTGCGTATAATCAGATCCGCAAAAAAATTCGGTCAGGGCGATTATTCCGCAAAATTTGACGGTCACGGTTATACCGAAACGGAAATACTTGCGGACACACTGAACTATGCCGCGTCGGAAATTTCCAAAGTAGACAGCCTGCGCCGCGATCTTATCGCAAATATTTCCCACGACCTGCGTACGCCCCTGACAATGGTAAAAGCTTACGCGGAAATGGTCCGCGATCTTTCGGGCGACGATCCGGTAAAGCGCAGAGAGCATATCGGCATCATCATCGAGGAAAGCGACCGCCTTGCCGCACTGGTAAATGATATCCTCGACCTTTCAAAACTCGAGAGCGGAACTATGGAGATAAATCCCGTAAAGTTTTCCATCACGAAAAAAATATACGAGATAATGGGAAGATATACTTTGCTTTCCGAAAAGGACGGGTACAAATTCTTCGTTACCGCAAACAACGATTTTGAGACCGAAGCCGATATAATAAAAATAGAACAGGTATTGTACAACCTTATAAACAACGCCGTGAATTACACCGGCGAGGATAAAACGGTGTATATCACTCAGCTCATAAAGGACGAAAATACCGCCCGCATCGAGATCACCGATACGGGAAAAGGCATTGAACCCGAACTTATGCCGCTGATATTCGACAGGTATTACCGCGCCGAAAAAAGCCGCAGAGAAGTTATCGGCACCGGTCTGGGTCTTTCGATAGTAAAGCAGATACTGAAACAGCATAATTTCAAATTCGGCGTCCGCTCCGAACTGAATATAGGAAGTACCTTCTGGTTTGAAGTTCCCGGCAGAGTCACGGAAGATACGGAAACGGACGAAAGGAACGATGAAGAATGACAAAAAAAGAACGTGCCTTTCTTGCGGTAAAAGGACTTGCGGAAATATATCCCGACGCGCTGTGTTCGCTGGTATATGAAAAGCCTTACGAACTTATGATAGCGGGAAGGCTTTCCGCACAGTGTACGGACGCAAGAGTCAATATTGTCACAAAAGAACTGTTTGAGCGTTACCCGACGCTGGATTCATTTGCGGAAGCGGATATAGATGAAGTCGCGGAGATAATAAGACCATGCGGGCTTTATAAAACAAAGGCAAAGAGCATTGTTGAGGCTTGCAGGAAGCTTCTCTATGATTTCGGCGGGGAACTCCCAAAGACCATAGAGGAACTTACAACGCTTTCGGGCATAGGCAGAAAGACCGCAAATCTTATCATGGGAGACGTTCATCATCTGCCTGCGATAGTTACCGACACACACTGTATACGGATAACAGGACGGCTCGGTCTTACCAAAGAAAAAGAGCCTGCAAAAGCAGAACAGGATCTGCTGAAAATTATCCCGCCCGAAGAAGGCAGCGACTTTTGCCACAGGCTCGTGCTTTTCGGAAGGGAATACTGCACGGCGCGAAGCCCGAAATGCGGGGATTGTCCGTTAAAAAAATATTTTTCCGAACAGGGAAAAGATATCAAATGCAAATTATAAGACCGTAAGGAGCAATTTTATGAATATTTCGGGAGAACGTATAAATAAACTCAGAGCGGAAATGTCAAAAAGGGACGTTTCCGTTTATATAGTTCCCACATCGGATTTCCATGACAGCGAATATGTCAGCCCCTATTTTGAAGCAAGAAAATTTCTCAGCGGCTTTACGGGTTCTGCGGGGACGTTGGTCGTTTCAAAAGAAGAAGCCGCGCTTTTTACGGACGGCAGATATTTTATCCAAGCGGAAAAGCAGCTCGAAGGCAGCGGGATAGTCCTTATGCGGGCAGGTGAAGAAGGCGTTCCGACGGTAAAAGAATATGCGGAAAAGATCCTCCCGCAAAACGGAAATATCGGTTTTGACGGAAGGATAGTCACTGCGGAAACGGGGAAAAATTATGAAAAGATCGCTGAAAAAAAAGGCGGCGGGATAATTTCCGATATAGATCTTGCGGGAGAGATATGGAAAGACCGTCCCGCCCTCGAACATACGGAAATATATTCGCTCGATGAGAAATACAGCGGAAAAAGTACAGAGGAAAAACTCGGAGAAGTGCGGAAAAAAATTTCCGAAAAAAATGCGGATATCCATATCATTACCGCACTGGACAACATTTCGTGGCTGTTCAATATCCGTGCGGACGATGTGAAGTCCTGCCCGGTAGTGCTTTCGTATGCGGTGATAACGCAGGAAAAAGCGCTGCTTTTTGCCGATGAAAAAGCTTGCGGGGAAGACGTCCGCAAAAAACTTTGCGAATGCGGAGCGGAAGTTTTGCCCTATGATGAAATATATCCGTATGCGGAAAAATTGTCAGGCAGGAAAATACTTCTTGACGAAAAAAGAGTAAATTATCGGCTCGTGCAATTGCTTAAAAACTGTGAAATAATTTCCGCGCCCGATCCTTGTACGCTCCTCAAATCAATAAAAAACAAGACGGAGATCGAAAATATCCGCCATGCACATATCCTTGACGGCGTCGCGGTGACAAAATTCATGTATTGGCTGAAAAATAACATAGGCAAGACCAAAATCACCGAAAAAGATGCTGCAGATCATATTGACGGGCTCAGGAAACAGATCGGCGGCAAAAGTTATATCGCGCCGAGTTTCGATACAATAAGTGCATACAATGCAAATGCGGCGATGATGCATTACAGCGCGGGAGAGGACGGCGGAGCAGTTCTCGAGCCGCATGGTTTGCTGCTTGTGGACAGCGGCGGACATTATCTTGAGGGAACAACGGATATCACGCGGACGTTTGCGCTCGGGGATATAACGGAAGAAATGCGTTTTCATTTCACACTTTCGCTGAAAGCAATGTTAGATCTTGCCGCGGCAAGATTTATGTACGGCTGTCGGGGAGAAAACCTTGATATTCTTGCCCGCGCTCCCATGTGGGAGAACGGGCTTGATTACCGCTGCGGAACGGGGCATGGAGTCGGATATCTGCTGAATGTCCATGAAGGTCCCAACAGTTTCCGCTGGAAGATCGCGGACGGACGTCCTTACAGCGCTGTTCTTGAAGAAGGAATGATAACCACCGATGAACCGGGAGTTTACGTTGAAGGCAGCCACGGCATACGCATAGAGAACGAACTCCTCTGCAAAAAGGCTGAAAAGTGCGGATACGGTCAGATAATGGAGTTCGAGACGATCACTTATGCTCCCATAGATCTGGATTGCGTTGATATTTCACTTCTGGATAAAAAAGACAAAGAGCGGCTAAATTCCTATCATAAAATGGTCTATGAAAAACTTTCGGGATATTTTGAAGGCGATGAACCGGAATTCCTGAAAAAATACACAAGGGAGATCTGACGGGAAAAATTACGGAACGTCCGATCCTGTCCGAAAGTATTTCCCGTCATTAACCCGCCTGCTCACGCATATACATGGTAAAGAAATACCGTGAATTGGAGTGAGCATTGTGAAGGTAAAAGCAGGTCAGGATATTGAGGAGCGCGCCGTGATCCTCGGTCGCTATATCCTCGAACATAAAGCTACTGTTCGTGCCGCTGCTAAACAGTTCGGAATTTCAAAATCAACAGTACATAAAGACATAACCGAAAAACTGCCTGTCGTCTGCCCGCAGATGTACCCTGCCGTAAAGGAGATACTTGAAATAAACAAGCAGGAACGTCACATACGGGGCGGCATGGCTACAAAGCACAAGTATGAGGAAAAATCGCATGGTGCGGTCGACGGATAAAAACCAAGCTGTTCCTATCGGGAAAATAATATAATGAAAATAAAATGCATAAAGACCGCCGCAGGAAAGAGGATATCCTCCGTCTGCGGCGGTTTGTTCTTGTTTTGGCTTTTCAGATATTTCTTGCACGCAAAGCGTTCATTACCGCTATGAGGCAAACTCCCACATCGGCAAATACCGCCGCCCACATGGTCGCGATACCGAACACCGCAAGTATCAGCACTGCTGCTTTTACCGCAAGAGAAAATACAATATTCTGTATAACTATGCCTTTTGTTTTCTTGGAAATTTTCAATGCGTCCAAGAGTTTTGACGGTTCATCTGTCATTAACACCGCGTCGGCGGCTTCAATTGCCGCATCGGAACCGATACCGCCCATTGCGACTCCCGCGTCGGCGCGCATAAGTACGGGAGCATCGTTTATGCCGTCGCCTACAAATACGGTCTTTCCCGAATTTTCGGAAATTATTTTCTCAACGGCTGAAACTTTTCCGTCCGGGAGAAGTTCCGCGTGCCATTCGGAAATGCCGAGTTTTTCGGCAATTATCTCCGCAGCTTCTTTCCTGTCGCCTGTGAGCATGACGGTCTTTATACCTCTTTCGGAAAGTTCTTTTACGGCTTTTTCAGCATCGGGCTTTATCATGTCGGAAACTTCCAACGCTCCTGCGTAAACTCCGTTTTCGGCAATATATATAAGTGTTCCCGACGATCTTATTTCGGGAACGTTTTTAATGCCGTTCTCGTTCATAAGTTTAACATTTCCCGCAAGGATCGTTCTGCCTTCCGATACCGCACGGACGCCCCGCCCCGCAAGTTCGGTGATCTCTGCTTTTGCGGGCGTGCCGTTGAAGCCGCGCATTACCGCAAGGGCGGCAGGGTGGTTTGAACCCTGTTCAGCCGCTGCCGCAAGAGCAAGCAGTTCTTCTGCGGAACGACCGACGGGATATGTTCCTGTTATCTCAAAACTGCCGCTTGTGAGAGTTCCCGTCTTGTCAAATACAACAGTGTCGCACTCCGCAAGCTGTTCTATGGTCACTCCGCCTTTTATGAGGATACCTCTTGCGGACGCACCGCCTATCCCGCCGAAAAAGCTGAGAGGAACGGATATTACCAGTGCACATGGGCAGGAAACTACCAGACATTCAAGAGCGTTGTAAATGTAATGATGATCGTAGCCGTTTATTATGATAGGTATCACCGCAAGCAGTACCGCTCCGAAAACAACACAGGGCGTATACCATCTTGCAAAACGTGTTATGAAACGCTCGGACTTGGCTTTTTTTGCGGAAGCGTTTTCCACCATTTCGAGTATCTTGGAAACGGTAGTTTCACCGAATTCTTTTGTAACTTCTATCTCGACAACGCCTGAAATGTTCACGCAGCCGCCGAAAACTTCCGTTCCCGCAGCGGCTTCGGCAGGAACGCTTTCGCCCGTCAGAGCGGCGGTGTCTATAGTTGTGCTGCCTGAAACGATAACGCCGTCAAGAGGGATCTTTTCTCCCGGCTTTACAACTATGATCTCGCCCTTTGCAACGGCTTCGGGGGAAACTTGTTTTATTTCGCCGTTCCGTTTAACGAAAGCCGTATCGGGACGGATATCCATAAGCGCGGCAATGCTTTTCCGCGAACGCCTTACCGCAAAACTCTGGAAAAGTTCGCCAAGCTGATAAAGTATCATTACCATGCAGCCTTCGGGGTATTCACCTATGCAGAACGCGCCGAGAGTCGCAATTGTCATAAGGAAACATTCGTCAAAGGGTCTGAATTTCAGGATATTTTTTACCGCCAACAGAAGCACGTCATATCCCACAACAAAATATGCCGCAAGGAATATCCACAGACTGTAGGGCGTATGGTGCAGGAACATTCCCGCAGCGAAGATCACAGCAGAAACGGCTATCCTTATAAGAGATATTTTAAAGTCGGCGGAGTCCTCGGTCTCGTCTTTTGGAACGGAAGCCCCGCCGTCTTCGAGAAGGGAGACTTCAACATCGGGTTCGATATCTTTTGTGATATTTCTGACTTCTTTAAGCACGGCGGCGGAACTTCCCGAAACTGCGGAAACGATAAGTTTTTCCGCCATAAGGTCAAATTCAGCGGTCTTTACGAGGGCGGTCTTTTCCACGGCGGAACGTATCTTTTCGCCGCAGTCGGGGCAGTCCAGACCTTTCATGCGGAAGATCATCTTTTCCGCTCTGTCGTCTGCCGTTCCGTCCATTCTTGAAGGTTCGACATCGGGTTCGATATCGGCTGTTATCTTACGGACGCTTGTAAAGACGTTTTCCGCAAGTTCCTCCTCAACATCAAGAAGGAGTTTTTTTGCCATAAAGTTAAGGTTTGCCTCTTTTACACCGGAAACTTTTTCGGAAGCGGCGCGTATTTTTTCGCCGCAGTGTGGGCAGTCAAGACCTTTCATATAAATGACCATTTCCATATTAAGACCTTCTTTAACGATGATTTTTCGTAAATTTACTCCATTATATGTTCAAACGCCTGATTGAAGATCGTCTGAATGTGATCGTCCGCAAGAGAATAGTACACCGTTTTTCCGTCGCGGCGGTATTTTACAAGTCGGGCTTGTTTAAGGACCCGCAGCTGGTGGGAAATTGCGGATTGCGTCATATCAAGGACTTCCGCGATATCGCATACGCACATCTCGCTTTCAAACAAAGCGCAGAGTATCCTTACTCTTGTGGAATCGCCGAACACCTTGAAAAGTTCGGCAACGTCGTAGAGAAGTTCCACATCGGGAAGTTTTTCCGAGACTTTTTTTACTATATCGGGGTGGCTGCTTTCGCAGTTTTCGTTAAGTTCAGCATTATCATACACGGGGCATCACCTTTCTAACATCAATTGAACGATTGTTCATATGTATTATAATTCATTTGCTCACTTATTGATACATACATATAGTAAACATATTATGTATTTTTAATGAACACACGCACACATCCGGCTGTTTTAACAAAAAACCATTTATTATATATCTTGGAATTGTTTATTATGACTTAAAGCTATATTAACAATTAAATGTTATAATGAACATGGAATATAGTCCGCGGAGGTGATGCGGTTTGAAAATAAATAACGATACAAAACAGAATAAGCCTAAAAATATCCCACAGGAACAGTATGACGATAAGCTGAATATAAAATATCAGGACAAGGAATATAACGAAAGCTATAAAAAATGGCGCCTCGAAAATAAGGATTCTATAGGCTTTTTTTATGTTGAGAACCCCGACCGCCTTGCCTACAGCGATGATGTGGGATTTATAAACGACTTCCCCGAAATACAGGAGGAAAAAACTCTCCGCCGCGCTGTGAACATACTCGGCAGAGTGCTTGTACTGCGGACAGCGCTGGATATAGTTTTCAGGTATCTCGTCCCCTCGCTTCTGGGAAAATTGGGCGCGGATATAAGATATGATTTCTTCGACAAAACTATTTACGGCGATCCCATACTTATACATTGTCTCAACTTTATCCTGAGTATACTTTCTATGATAATACCGGTAAGTTTGCTGATAATACAGCTCCATATGCCGATAAAAGTAATGCTCCCGATGAAAATAACCAATAAGCCCATGTTCGCGGCAAGCGTTCCCATAATGCTGCTGATATGCGGCGTGTGCAGCGCTATGTCGGTGCTGTACGAAAATATCCTCTCGACAATGCGGATAGATACGTCAAGTTCGCTTTATTTTCCCGGCTCGGCGCACGGAATGATCTTTATGGTCATGACGGAGATAATCATTATCCCAACCGTAAGCGAACTTTGTACACGCGGCGTCATACTTCAGTTCACAAGGCAGTTCGGAGACGGAACGGCACTGATAATAACGGGTATCGTTACCGCCGCTTTGTGCAACGATATCACACATTTCTGCTTCGTTTTCATTTCAGCCATCGCAATAGGATATTTTACAATAAGAACGGGTTCTGTGCTGACGGCGATAGTGATGCGGATAACTATGCAGTTTTTCACATATACGCTTTATTATTTCAACTATATGCTGGACAGCGACATACTGGTGATGCTGACGATATTCGCTTCGATACTTGTGGGATTTGTGTTTACGATCGCTTTTCTCTATAAGCACAGCGACTGCTTCGGTATGAAAATAAGTTCACGGTATATGAAAACTGACAAAAAACTTCTCGCCTTCTTTACGAGCGCTCCCGTTATAATATGGATGACGATGGGATTTATACTCACGCTGCTGAATATAAAATTTACATTCTGACGGAAAGGAATGTCCGTTAAATGGCTCTTATGTCGGACGAATATTATATGAAGATGGCTCTCGGACTTGCGGCGGAAGCGGCTTCCGAGGGAGAAACTCCCGTGGGCGCGGTCATAGTGCGGAGCGATGGACTTATCGCGGGGAAAGGGAAAAATTCCCGCGAAAAAAACAGGAACGCTCTTTGCCATGCGGAACTTATCGCAATAGATGAAGCCTGTAAAACCCTTGGCGGGTGGAGGCTCCGCGATTGTACGCTTTTTGTAACGCTCGAACCCTGCCCGATGTGTACGGGCGCGATAATAAATTCCCGCATAGAGCGGGTGGTATTTGCCGCAAAAGACCCGAAAGCGGGTTCGGTCGGGTCGGTGACGAATTTATTTGAAAAAGAATATAACCATTGCCCCGAAACGATATCGGGGATACTCGAAGAGGAAAGCAGCTCGCTGTTAAAAAATTTCTTTTCGGAATTAAGGAGGAAAAATCAGAAAATGTCCGGTGTAAAATTGACGGAAGTAAAAACTTCGGAACAGATAAAAAAAGTCGCCGCAATGGCTGATGAGATATGGCACGAATGGTTCCCGTCCATAATTTCGGAAGGGCAGATAGACTATATGCTGGAAAAATTCCAATCGGAAAAAGCAATTTCCGATCAGCTCGCAAACGACGGTTACCGCTATTTCATGATAATGAACGGCGGGGAACATATAGGCTATACCGCCGTACGTCCCGAAAATGACGGAAGGCTGTTCCTGTCGAAAATTTACATCAAAAAAGAACATCGCGGAAAAGGCTTCGGACGGGCAGTGTTTGAGTTCCTGAAAGAAATGTGCAGGGAAAACGGATACTCAGCGATCCGGCTCACGGTAAACAAGCATAATGACGATTCCATCGCCGTTTATAAGAAATGCGGTTTCCGCATCATCGGCGAGGGAGTTACAGATATCGGCGGGGGATATGTTATGGACGACTATTTCTTCCAACTTGACGCGGAGGAGCAAAATGGCAGATAAAAGATCTTTTGTGCGCTCGGCTATGAGTAAGGTGTTCGGCTCTGTCGGCAAAATAATGCTCGTTATACTTGCCGTTCCGTCGGCTGCACTGCTTTTAAGGAAACATTCCGTTATAAAGTCCGACGGCAAAAAAGCTTATCTTTACACTTTCGGCAAGAAGTCCGCAAAAAGCGGCGGCGTGTTCGTTACGAACCGCACTCCGTCCGATGTTATGAGTTCAGCAGTGAAAAACTGTTTTAAAAAATGAACTTCCGCATAAACTTCGGAACGGTATTTTCTGCCGTTCTTCGACAAACTGCAATATTTTGATACAATTTTTTCAAGTGCATTGACAAATTTTTCTTTCAAGAGTATAATTATGTTTGTAATACGGATCTTTTGGTAATGATGTCCGACAGCTCGGGAACTATATGACCGCTGCCGATGTCTTTCTGCTCCGCATACCCAAGCCGAAAAGGAGGAAACCGATCGTGTTCCGCAGGTCATTACGGATCTTTTTTACATTCGTTATTTCGTTGGAAATGCTGCTGTGTTTGTGCATGGTGAACGCTTCTGCCGACGATGAAACAGCACAGACGAACGAAATATCATTGACCGATGAAGAAAAACAGTTCGTATCTTCACACGGTACGCTGAAAGTCGGTTATGTGCAGGACCGCATACCCATATCATTCCGGAATAAAGATGGTGAAGCTGACGGCATTTCCCGCTATATCTTTGACAGAGTAAGCGAAATTTCGGGTCTTGAATTTGAATATGAAGCACTTCCGCTGGGAGATGTTACATATGATTACCTTCGTGACGAAGGTTTCGATCTTGTTACAAGCGTTGAGTACAACGAGGAAAATAAAAACGCCAAAGGAATACTTATCAGCGAACCGTACCTTTCAAGCAGAAAAGTTATCGTTGCAAAGAACGGTCTCGGGTTCAGATACGGTGCGAACCTTACGGCAGCCGTTTCAACAGGTTCACAGACTCTGAAAAAAGTCCTTGCAAAAATGTTCCCGAGTTTCGCATTAAAAGATTACGGCAGCATTGAGGAATGTCTCAGCGCAGTTGATTCGGGAGATTCCGATGTCACTATACAAAATCAGTATGTTGTAGAATATTGGCTCTCAAAACCCAAGTATGAAAAACTGAACGTAATACCCATGATCGGTCTTGACGATAAACTTTGCTTTTCGGCGGTAGTATCATTCGGCGGCGGTGAAGGCATACCTTCCGAAGACGGAGAGATGCTTATAAATATCCTTGACAAAGCTATCGCCTGCATGAACGAGGACGAAGTCGGCAGCTATATCATACAGGGCGTTATGGAAAATCAGTATGAGTACACTTTTGCCGATTTTATCAGCCGTTACCGCTACAGCGTTGTTATATTGGTAATATTCATCATTACCATGCTTGCAATGGCGGTACTGTTCGCAAGGCAAAGGATCCGCTTTGCCGAGAGCAGAGCCGACGCCAAGGCAAAAGGACAGTTCCTGTCTACAATGAGCCATGAGATACGGACTCCTTTGAACGGTCTTATGGGTCTGAACTACCTTATGCTCCGCAGTCTTAACGAAAAGGATAAGATAGAAGAATACCTGAAACAGTCCTCGGCAACAACAAAATACCTCTTGTCACTGGTGAACGATATCCTCGATACGTCAAGACTTGAAGAAAAAAAGCTGGAACTCGTTTTCCATCCTGTGGATCTGGAACTTCTTATCGAAACGGCAGGTTCGATAGAAAAAAATGCCATGGATGACAAGAATATAAAATATACGGTACATTCCGATATAGTCCGAAGATATATAATCGGTGATGATGTGCGTATACAGCAAGTATTGCTCAATCTGCTCGATAACGCCTGCAAGTTCACATACGACGGCGGAAATATCGATCTGTTCGCTAAACAGGAGATCGGTGAGGATAATAAGGTCACTACGATAATTACTGTTTCCGATAACGGAAAAGGCATGAGCAAGGAGTTTCAGGAGCATTTGTTTGACGTTTTCGCAAGGGAACTCGAAACGGTCTCAAAGGGAAATCAAGGTACGGGTCTGGGACTTTCCATAAGCCGCCGCCTTGCACAGCTGATGGACGGAGATATCACCTGCGTGAGCGAAAAGGGCAAAGGAAGTTCCTTCACATTTACTTTTACCGCAGGTTCAACGGAAATGCAGGCAGCCGAGGAAAAGAAGATCTTACTTCCGGACGGGATCTTGCCGAAAATACTTGTGGCGGAGGATAACGAGCTTAACGGCGAGATCATACTTGAACTTTTAAAAAGCGCAGGATTTGAAGCGGATATTGCCGAAAACGGCAGAAAAGCTTTGGAAAAGTTTGAAAATTCGCCCGAAAATTCCTTCGGCATAATACTTATGGATCTTATGATGCCCGAAATGGACGGCTTTGAAACTACAAGAGTGATACGCGCCCTTGACAGGAAAGACGCAAAGACAGTGAAGATATTTGCGTGTACGGCGAATTCCTTCTCCGAGGAAAGGGACAAGGCTTTTGACTGCGGAATGGACGATTTTATAACAAAGCCTGTAGATATTGATGAACTGCTCAAAAAACTTTACAGCGTTCAGAACAATAAGTGACCATGAGAAAAACATTCGGTCTGCTGTGTACACTTATAGCGGCGGCTGCCGCTTCGATGATAGTTTATTATTTTTCGGCAGAGTATACGCCGGAAAGTATCCCCGCGGTGGTAACGCTTTCCGATGAACAGCTCGGGAAACTCGGTCATTCTGATGTTACCGGACAAGATGGTGCAAACTCAGACAATGATACATCATATAATACCGCAAAAAGTGTAACAGACACAGTTCCCGCTGATGTTTCAAAGGATATTGCGGAAACTTCGGCTGAAACTGTTTCCGCTTCCGACACAAAAACAGAAACAGAAACGGAAATATCCGTATCTGTTTCCGAAAGCAGCGATGTATTTCCGATAGATATAAATTTTGCTTCGGAAGAGGAACTTACAAGTATTTCCGGGATTGGTCCCGCTACGGCGGAAAATATAATTTCATACAGAAATGAACACGGCTTTTTCGGTTCTGTCGATGAACTTATAAACGTAAGCGGCATCGGTGAAAAGAAACTTGCGGCGCTGCGCGGATATGTCTATGTTTCGGAAGAATTTGCGGAAAAGAAAACGGAAACCGAGACGGTATCGGAAACTGTTCCCGAAAGTGAGGGAAATGTTATTTTCCCCATTGATCTGAACACCGCTTCAAAGGAAGAACTCATGCAGATAAGCGGTATAGGCGAAGTTACCGCCGATGCGATATATGAATACGCACATACGAAAGGCTTTGATGATGTTTCCGAACTTATGGAAATAAAAGGCATAGGCGAAAAAAAGTTTGAAAAGATAAAGCCATATGTGTATGTTGAAAAGTCGGAAAACTAAAAACAAAAAACCCGTTGGAACATTGTTCCAACGGGTCTTTATCATATTGAGCGATCTCTTACTTGAGTTCAACAGTTGCGCCTGCAGCTTCGAGCTTAGTCTTGATCTCCTCAGCGTCAGCCTTGGAAGCGCCTTCCTTAACAGCCTTAGGAGCAGCTTCAACAAGTTCCTTAGCGTCTTTAAGGGACAGACCGCAGATATCCTTAACAGCCTTGATAACGTCCATCTTCTTCTCACCGAAGGAAGCAAGGATAACGTCAAACTCGGATTTTTCTTCAGCAGCGCCTGCTCCGCCTGCAGCGGGTGCAGCAGCAGCTACTACAGCGGAAACGCCGTATTTTTCCTGAATGCCCTCTACCAGTTCGTTAAGTTCGAGAATGGAAAGAGCGTCGATAGAATCTAAAATGCTTGTAACTTTCTCGGATGCCATGATAATTATCTCCTTTTCAAATAAATAGTTTTTTTAACTTTCGTTTTCCGCAGCGGTCAAGCCGCTTTGGGATAGTTCATGCCGCTGTTAAGCGGATTCTTCTGCCGACTTCTTCTCGGAAAGAGCCTGAAGTGTAGCGGCGAGGTTCTGCATAGGAGCCTTGAGGGAACCAAGGAGCTGTGCAAGAAGAGTTTCCTTGGAAGGTATCTTTGAAAGAGTCTTTACGCCCTTTGCGTCGTAGATCTCGCTTCCGATAAAGCCTGCTTTAAGGCTGAACTTGTCCTCTGAATCTTCGGCAAATTTACCGAGGATACGGGCGGGAGCGGTCTCATCGCCGTCTGTAACGGCAATAGCGGTAGTTCCTTCCAGAACATCTGTAAGACCGTCAAGACCGACGTTCTTAACAGCGAAACGGAGCATAGAATTCTTCTCAACGAAGTATTTGACGCCCGCTTCTCTCAAATCCTTTCTGAGCTTGGTATCGTCCTCAACGGTGATACCTTTGTAGTCAACGATGACACCTGCGGTCGCGCTTTTGAGCAGATCGGTGATCTCCGCAACTCTTGCCTTTTTGGATTCAAGTATTTTTTCGCTTGGCATGAAAATTTCACCTCCGAATGTTTTGTATGCTATTCGGAATTCAAAAAAAGAAAACCTTTTCCGAGCAGGAAAAGGCGTAAGTACACTATTATACTCACCATCTTTTCCTCGGCAGGGATTATGGCACACGGACGGGGAAAAGTTCCTGTCCTTGCCGCCTGCTGTCTTTAGAATTCGATAGCTGTGAGCGCATTACGCACTCAACTATAAAATCATATCACACAAAACCGCTTTTGTCAATACCTTTTTTCAAATTTTTTTGCATTTTTTATTTTATTTTAAAGTAAGCGTAAGCGGTGCTGTAATTATCGACGAACATATTCTCATCGTTTTCGAGATCTTCAAGTCCGAATTCGCCGATAGAAATGCGTAAGCGGTATTCGCCTGCTTGGGATATGTCGAAATCATCGGTCTCAACAGTTTCTTCCATACCGGAAAATCTGAGCGCATAGCTTCCGCCGATAGAATTTGTGTGTACGGGAGTTTTGCGGACGGAAGTCCATTTGCCGTTTATTTTGCGTTCTATGTCAATGATGTCGCTTTCGATAAAGCTGTCGCCGTCATTTACGTCAACGGTGTAAGTTATTTCGTCGGTATCGGGGGAATAAGTTTTTTTGCCGCATTTTGCGGAACTTTTTATTGGCTCGCCGAGGTCGGCTTTTTCGTCCATATAGAATTCATAGAACGCAAAATACTGCTCGTGATCTTCGTTTCCCTTTTCCCAAAAAGGCTTTGCAGCACGGTATTTGCCTTGCGGGAGCAAGGGATAAGCTGCCAGATCGAGGGTAATGAACTTTCTTGCCTCTTGGAGCGCGTCATAGAACTGTCCGTAACCGTTGTTTGCCTGAATAATTTTTCCGCCGAGAGGTTCAACGCGGTACCATTTGCCGTCCGCAGCCTGCCTTTCGATGTAACAATCGAAGCCTGTTTCGTATTCCTTTGTGAAGTCTGCAATGTAAAAATCAGCAAAGATCACACCGGGACAGCCTGCTTTATAGGTCTGAGATCCGTAAGAATAACTTATTGCTATCTCGGAAGTATCGGCATAGATGACAGGTTCGGAGGAAAGCTTTATGTCAGCCCCGGCATTTTTGAGTTTTTCTTTTTCCGACTGAGTGTAAAGGGAAATGCTGCCGAAAACGTCCTTTACAAATCGTTTGTATTCGTCGGTCTTTTCTTTTGCCGAAAGGGTAAATTCCATATTATAATGCTTGTCCGTGTTGTCATAGAAAGAAAGTACATCTTTGAAAATGCCTTCCTCATCAATATATACCGATCTGTATGAACAAAATACATTATTGAATTTGCCGTATTCAAGCGCAAACGTTTTTGCATCATAAGGAATATACGAACTGCCGTTATAGATCCTGAATTTTACGGCAGGATCGGAACTGCTCGTCCAGACGACTTCATCGCCTGACAATGCGGCTTCTTTTTCCGCGGGGAGTTCAAAGCAGATATTTCCGAATTTGTATATGTTATAATTTTCCAAAGTTTTGTCGTGAACGTTTATATACTTTGCGATATTATCCGAAAATCCCGCAAGCGAATAGTAGGAGTCGGGAGTGCTGCGGGGTGAGTTTTCGAGATCGCTTTCGCCGCTGAGTACGATGCAGGTGATAGCGTAACTGTAAAATTCGTCATTGTTGAGGTAGAACCAGTCGGAAGAACCATGAGTCGTCTTGCTGTAAGCTTCCGTAAGTTCTTCGGGGGAGATGGGGTATTTATCGGTTTTGATAACTTTTTCAAGTTCGCTGTAATCGTACACGGTCACCTTTGCTGCTGTTCTGTCATTGTGGCGCGCAAAGCTGAAATATACGCCCGAGGATAAAGTAGTATACCACAGATCGCTTGAAAAGCTTATTCCCGTAACAGGATATCTGACATCATAATCATATTCGGGCTCGAAATTTTTAAGTTCGTCGGAAAATTCGGGCTCTATGCTGAGGGCAAGCTTTTTCAGCTTTTCATAACGGGCAGGTTCTTCCTCTTTTTCCAAAATCGTTCCCGAAGTTACTCTCTCGGAACAATTATATGAAATGCCGGAATAGTCAAATTTTGCAGTTTCAAAGAATTTTTTCAGATCGTCTCCGAGGAGAACTTCCGAATTTTTTGCAGGTTCATCTTGAGCAATTACGCTTACATATCCGAACATACTGTCCGGGTCGCTCAAATCATTATCCATATATACGGTAGGGATCTCCTCGCCGTCCTGCGGACACATATAGAACATTATCTTGGTGTCGCCGTTCCTGTCCTTAACGCGGACGTAAAAATCATCGGGACCTTTCATGGGGCTTACGGTAGATGAAGAAGATGTTTCTGACGGACTGCTGTCGGTATCTTTTCCGAAGACGGTGAGCGGAAGCATTGCCGCAGAAAGAAGCACTGCCGCAGTCAGAGAAATAAATTTTTTCATGATCTTGCTCCTTTTCATAATTATCATTGTAAAAAAATTGCGCTTATTGAAAAATTGTGTAATGACCTGTAATATTAATATAACATAAACTATCTTAAAATTCAATAGTTTTTTTACATTTTTAAAACTTTTTTGAACGTGTCGGCAGCAGATATGTTTTACGGTAATATAAGTGTCTGTAAATATCTGTTAAAAAATTTCTCTTGACATATGTAAAAATATATGTTATAATAAAACTGTAGTATTGTTATAATACAATAATTCACAAAGGAGAATTTGCCATATGATAGAAAAAAGCGTTATATACTCGGTCCTTATAGGTATTGCTGTAACAGGCGTTGTACCGGTCATCGGCGGGATAGCGCTGCTTTTGACGGGAAAATTAAAGGGCAGCAGCTTCTGGGCAGGCGTTCTGACATTTATCATTGAATTGCTCGTCAACTCAATGATCATAGCTGTCGCTTCCGTGCCGTTCATGGACATTTCAGGCGGGACAGTTTCCGCTGTATCAACATCGGAAAGCGGCGCTCTTGCCGTGATATCCGTAATTGTAAATGCGGTCTGCCTTGCACTTTCCATGGGCATATGCATAAAGTCCTGCATGAAAAAAACGCGTTCTTTTAAGGGCGGGCTATCCTGCGGCGTCGGCGTCGCTGTGGGATATGCCGTTACTGCGGCAATAAGCTTTGCGACGGTATATGCGGCTTTCGGCATGATAAACAGCGGAGCATTTGACAGACAGTATGCCGCTTTTATTGAACAGGGGATCATTTCAAAAAACGATCTTGCCGTAATGAAAGCTGTATACACCGATATCACCGCTTCGGAAATCTTTTCCGAGACCGCGTCTGCTTTGGGATATGCTCTTTCGGCAGCCGCGTCGGGAGTGTTCATAATGCGGGCGGTATGCGCGAAAAAAACGCTTCTGGGAATATCGGTAGCCGCTTTGCTCATTCTTGCGGAAACCGTTGCCGCAGTGATACCTAACGTTATTGCCGTGATCGTTATTACTCTTGCAATAGGTGCTGCTGCGCTGATATTTGCTTTCAGAATGAGGGAAAGCATTGTCCCCGAACAAGCTCCCGCAGTAAAAGATGATTTTATAACATCGATCGAAAATGCAAAAGATGACAGCGATCCCTATAATGTTCCATAAAAATTTTTCGCAAAAGCAGAAATTGCCTTAACGAGAAATTTGTTCCAATTTGCCGCAAATGCAGCCGAAACCGCGCTCTTACGGACAATTCCTCCCAATTACAGTTTTAAAATTGAAATGTATAATCCAAAATCTATGTGAAAAACTATTGTTACAACCAATTTTAATTAATTGAATAAAACGGAGGAATATAAAATGAAAGCAACGGGTATTGTCAGAAGGATCGACGATCTCGGACGTGTAGTCATACCTAAGGAAATAAGGCGTACAATGCGCATCCGCGAGGGCGATCCTCTTGAAATTTACACAAGCAATGACGGAGAAGTTATTTTCAAAAAATACAGCGCAGTAAATGAGATGGCAGGTTCAGCCGCTCAGGTGGCGGAAGTTATGACAAAACTTGCGAATTGCCCCACTGTAGTATTTGACCGCGATCATGTTGTGGCGGTAGCGGGCGTTCAGAAGAAGGAATTCAGCGAAAGGCGTGTTTCTCAGGCGCTTGAGGAATATCTTGAGAGCCGTAAGAATTACCTTTACACCTCTCACAATGACGCAAAGGTCTGCCCGGTAGAGGGCATTGACCGTCCTGCGATCGCCTGTTCGCCAATAATGGCATCGGGTGATGTTACGGGAGCCGTGGCGTTCCTTGCGCCGAACAACGAAGCCGTAGCGAATGAGGTTCAGCAAAATCTTATTCAGGCGGCAGCGCAATTTCTTGGAAAACAGATCGAAGAATAAGAAAATATCGGCGGAGTTTCATGCTCCGCCGATATTTTAATTATAACTTTTATTTTTCAAACTGGCTCTCGTGACGCTTGAAAAAGTCTACACGCGGCTCAAGGAACTTTAACTTGTGCTCGGTTTCACCTTTCAGAAGCGTGTCGGAAAGTGTGTCAAATATGTTATCCCAGTTCCAGAGCTTTTCATCAAGTTCCAGATATTCACGAACCATTTCCGTTCCGTCGGGAGCGATCGGGTGAAGCAGCACAGCGGCTGTCTTTATCATGTGGAAAACATTTGTCAGCCATTTTCTGCGCAGTTCGTTATCATCGGCTTTGTCGGCTTCTGCTTTGGCTTTTGCCATATATTTGCTTGCTTTGCGGATATATGAGTCCAGAACGTATGTTACCTGATGGAACTCAAATTTATACATAAAACGCTCGTATTCAAGCACGGCTTTTTCCGAATCCGCAAGTATTTCTTCATCAACCGCGCCAACAGGCATTTTTCCGTCAAAATATTTCTGCGTATCATAGAAGCAGGTGCGGATAATTCTGTTGAATACGTTTGAAAGCAGGAAACCTTCCTTTGTAACAGGATCGCCTTCATCGGGGTTCGCGGCAGGATTAAGCGGTTTCGGCTGGAAACTTACGCTTCTCATTCCCAGTCCCAGACTCAGAAAGTGCATACGCAGCTGTTCCGCTGTGTAATAATTGAGAAGTTCCGCTGCCATGGGCGGCTTTACCGCGCCGCTGCTGGAAGCTTTTTTGTCAAGGAAAAGTATATGGTGATTAGCAACAAGTATCGGCAGCTGAAGTTCGCCGTCCTTCGGTTCGCAGGAAAGCTTTCCGCCCTCTTGCTGCGCCATGAACATTGCCATTTCGGCGATACCGTAAAAGTAAATGTTGTCCTGACCGATGAACTGGTAGACCTGAGCGTCTTTTGAACACCAGAAATCCTTCCATTCTTCACGTTTTTTTCCAATGGATTCAAGATACGCCTGTGTAAATGAGATAGGTGCCCAGAGCGATTCGGGCCATACCCAGACAGTAAGCGGATCTTCATTTTCCAGAACAGGCGCGGGAACTCCCCATTCGATATTTCCCGTCAGGCGGAAAGGAACGAGCGTTTTGCCTGTGCGGAAACGTATCCCCGCTTCGGAAAGGATCCCGCAGGAAGCTTCTCTGTCCTCCAGTGCGGAGAATACTATTGTAAATGAAGATTTTTTCGGTTCTTCCATCAGTTCATGTTTAGCGAGCTTATCTTTTATTTCGTCGTATTTTTCGCGGTAGTCGTTCATGATGTAGATCACAGGCGGTTCGAGAAATTCGCCTATGGTTTTGTAAACGACTTGGCGGACATTGTCCTTTTTTTTGATATTTTCCGTATATTCGCGGAGGATATCAAGATGTTCGGGCAGCTTGAAATACCAGTTCATAACATCTTTCATTATCGGTTTTTCGCCTGTGACCGTACTTCTCGGATCGATAAGATCCTGCGGCATATACTGATGCCCGAGGTCGCATTCATCGGCATAGCCTTTTTCCGACTGGCAGCCCTGAACGGGGCATTTTCCCACTACCTGTCTGCCGTTAAGGAAAGTTCCCGCTTTTTCGTCGTAGAACTGCGGAGTGGAGATCATGCGCAGATGACCGTTTTCGTAAAGTTTTCTTATGAATTTGTCGGAAACTTCGTTATGGACTTCGGCAGTTCTGCCGAGTCCCGATGCGCCGAAAAGGTTAAGGCTTATGCCGTAATCGTCAAGAGTTTTCTTCTGGCTCTCGTGGTTTGAGCGTACAAAGTCCTCTATAGAACCCTTATATCCCTTATCTTTTACAAGTTTTCTGTAGCTTTCCGCAATCGGAGAGCCGTAGCAGTCCGTTCCCGAAACGAAAATTACGTTTTCCGCGCCGATCCTGTCGCGGAGAAATCTTGCATACACGTCTGCAAACACAAAAACGCCGCCGACGTGTCCGAAATGGAGTTCCTTATTTCCGTAAGGCATACCGCCTGTTATGACGGCTCTTTTGGGGAATACGGGGCGATCGTCTCTTGAAAGGGCTTTTTTGCCGCTGCTTCTGTTATCCATGATAAAAACCTCCAAAAAATACGGGGAATGGAGCTGCCGCGGCATTGCGGCACTTCATTCCTCGGTAAAGATCATTCAGCTCAAAGTGAGTACGGCAAGATCGCCGTTGTTATTTTGTCCTGCGTTTTTGACCGCAAATATTACTTTGTTCATAAGCTTCTTGTCGGAAGCCCTTAAAGCGGTATCGAAGGCGCATATCGCTTTTACGAATTTTTCATCGTCGCCTTCCGGGTCATAGCAGGTGAGCATTATTTTCAAAGCGTTATAGACCGAGCAAAGGAAAACGAAATGATCCCAGAAATTTAATTCGGGGTTTGACAGCGGCAGGGAATATGTCCATACGTAGCTTATGATGACATTTTCCATATAAGCGGCTTTTTCGCCGGAAATGAAGTCGCTGTATTGTTTTCTCAGGCTCAGATATTTTTTCATATCGGTCATTTTCAGCGTTTCGGGACCGGAAACGCCGAGATTTTTATAGATCCCCGAAAGGACTTCTTTATAAGACGCATTTGCTTTATTGAGCGATTTGAGGAGAGATATCCCGTCCGCAAGGGAATATCCGGGGTTCGGGCGGATAGCTTTGAAGTATTCGAGTACGGGTGCATAGTCGATATCCGGCGCGGTAAAATCCTCAATAAATTTAGGGATAAGACCGGGCTGCCCCTTATCTGTCATTCCCTGAACGGTCTTTATGGAATAGTTTAACAGCAGCAAACGTTTTTCAAACTTGACTCTGCGATCCTGCAAAATGCTCATGATAAGAGTTCTTAGCTGCCAATAATAAGCAGTCGCGGGGTAAAGCGAAACGATCTTTCTGCTTTGTTCGATGAACTGTTCGCTTGTATCATCGGGAAGTTCGGACATATTATAAGACAGAATATCCTTTTCGTTTATGAGTTTTCGCACCACCTGTTCATGACAGAGTTTCGGCGCATATTCGACTGCAGCGGGTGAAACGATCACATCGCAGAATTCATTGGGCTGCATCGGCTTCATTTCTTCGGTGAGTTCTTTTAATATTGTTGGTGAAACAACAGGAAATCCCATAGCTGATATTACAATGCCTGCGTTCGGCGGGCATATCTCCTTTCTTTTATGCTTATGATATTATGTTAATTCTCTGAACAGATACCAAATAGTATTATACCACATATTTTTTACAAATGCAATAGAATTTTTCCTATATAATAGCAATTTGAGTTATATATAAGTAAATTTTTTATGTTCGGCGGAAAATATTCACTTAACGTGTAAATATGGGGCAAAATTTGTTATTTTATGAAAAAGGGTCTTGCGTATGAGGGAAAAATGGGTTATAATATATTTGAACAGTAAGTTTGCAGGTGGCAATATTAGGGAAATTTATTTTGAAAGGAAGATGCTCCATGCTTGAAAACGCACTCACCGACAAAGGCAGATCCTCCGATTATAAGGAACTTACCAATGAACTGGAAAAAACGCTTTCCTCTTTGCAGCAGAAGATCCGCGAGAAGAAACTTCCCGTGATAATCCTTCTTGAAGGCTGGGGCGCGTCGGGAAAAGGTACTCTTATCGCGGATGTCATAAAGCTTCTTGACCCGAGATTTTTCAAAGTCTGCTCCACAATGCCCGCCACCGAGTCGGAAAGACGCTATCCGCTTATGAAACGCTTCTGGGAAAATATTCCCGAATACGGCACGATATCCGTTCTTGACAGGAGTTGGTATCAGGAACTTGCCATCGCCAAAATGGAAGAGGGCATATCCGAGTCGGAATATTCCGCAAGAGTCGATACGGTAAATACTTTTGAAAGACAGCTTACTGACGACGGCTGCCTGATAATAAAACTGTTCCTGCATATTTCCCGCAAGGAGCAAAAAAAGCGTTTCCTGAAACTTAAAGAGGATAATGCTACAAAATGGCGCGTCACGGAACTTGATAAGAAACGCCATAAAAATTATGACGCGTATTATAAACAGTTTGATGATATGCTCGAAAAGACAAATACAAAATATTGCCCTTGGAGAGTTATAGATACCACCGACCGCAGATTTACGAGGTTTGAAGTTTTTAACATTCTTGTAAGTCAGATAACCAACGCCATAAACAGTGAGCCTGCATATCCTAAGCCCACAGCGGAGGAAATGAGTCGTTTTGCTCTTTCGCCATGCCCGAAACTTGCAGACGTGAAGCTTGAAAACAAGTCGCTGCAGCCGACAAAATACGATGAGGAACTTAAAAAAGCCCGTAAAGAACTTTCAAGGCTGCATGGCAAGATCTATAAGCACAAGATCCCCGTTATAATGGTTTTTGAAGGTTGGGACGCCGCGGGAAAGGGCGGCGCGATAAAGCGTATATCCTATGCTCTCGATCCGCGCGGCTATGAAGCTGTTCCGATAGCTGCTCCTGATAAAAGGGAACTGAACCATCATTACCTGTGGCGTTTCTGGAACGAACTTCCCAAAACGGGGCATATCACGATATTTGACCGTTCATGGTACGGAAGGGTAATGGTAGAGCGGATAGAAGGCTTTACGCCGAGAGAACGCTGTGATATGGCATACCGTGAGATAAACGAATTTGAAGAAGAACTTGCCCGCGGCGGTGCGGTGATACTTAAATTCTGGCTGCATATAGACAAAGATGAGCAGCTGCGGCGTTTCAACGCCCGCGCGCAGGATCCTTTGAAACAATGGAAGATCACCGATGAAGACTGGCGCAACCGTGAGAAATGGGATCTTTACGAAGCGGCAGTAGATGAAATGATCGCAAAGACTTCCACAAAGACAGCGCCGTGGAACATTATTGAAGCGAATGACAAGCTTTACGCGCGTATAAAAATAATGAACATAGTGATAGATGTCCTTTCGGACTACATAAAGAACTCTTAAAAACTCAAAGCCCGCCTTTCGGCGGGCTTTACGTTTATTTTATTGCCATCATTTGCAGCAGCATTCTCCGACAGGCGTCGTCCAGTGATGCGTGTCCTCGATCTTGCCCCACTGTATGCCCGTAAGCGTGTCATACAGCTTCTGCGAAATGGGTCCTATCTCACCATTGTTGATAGGCATTACAAGATCTCCGTATTTCAGCTCGCCGATAGGAGAAATTACGGCAGCCGTGCCTGTTCCGAAAGCTTCATCGAATTTGCCCGCTTTGTATGCGTTAACAAGTTCGTCAATGGAAATATCCCTTTCGGAAACTTTGTAATTCATTGAGCGGAGAAGTTCAAGACAGGATTTCCTTGTTATACCGCCGAGGATCGAACCTCTGTCAAGGCTCGGTGTGATAACTTCACCGTCAACAACAAAGAATACGTTCATTGCGCCTACTTCATCTATATACTTCCTGTGAACGCCGTCAAGCCACAGCACCTGTGCATAGCCCTGTTTTTCGGCTTCTTCCTGAGCTTTGAGGGATATAGCATAGTTTGCGGCGGCCTTTGTAAAACCTGTTCCGCCTGTTACTGCCCTTACATAATTTTCCTCAACATAGATCTTTACCGGAGCAAGACCTGCGGCATAATATGCGCCTACGGGAGACATTATTATAGCAAAAATAAGGTGTTTTGCGGGGTGAACGCCGAGCATAGGATCAACTGCAAATATATACGGACGGATATAGAGCGATGTTCCGTCTGAATGAGGGACCCAGTCCTCATCAACTTTTACAAGTGTTTTTATTGCTTCGATGCCGAAAGCTTCGTCTATCTTGGGTATGCAGAGACGCTCGTTTGAAAGGTTGAGACGAGCCATGTTCTGATCCGGGCGGAAAAGCTGTATTTTTCCGCTTGCAGTTCTGTAAGCTTTCAAGCCCTCAAAGTCAGCCTGACCGTAGTGGAGACACATTGAGGCGGGATCCATCGGTATCGGTCCGTAAGGAACTATCCTTGCGTCATGCCAGCCCTGACCTTCGTCATAGTTCATGAGGAACATATGGTCGGTAAAGATCTTTCCGAAGCCGAGTTTGCTTTCATCGGCAGGTTTTGCTTTGGGAGAAGCAGTGCGGGTAACTTTTATTTCCATCATTTGGAACGCTTCCTTTCCTAAAATAAAAATATAAAGTAATTATACCACAGTAATATTTCAATTTCAAGATAAATTACGCATTATTTTGTGACTTTTTGCATAAAAAACCGTTTCGGCTTGCATAAATGTCATGGGAACGCATAAAAAACAGGCTCCTCCGTGTGAAGGGGGAGCCTTTTCAACCGAAAGACCGCTTGGGGGCACGATCTTTTCGGGTCGAAACTTAGTTTTAGGGTGCTGTCATGCTTTCAAACTCCTGTAATTCTTCTTCTGTTCCGAACAAAAGGAACAGGCTTCTTTTCAGTTCAATGTAACTGCTGTCCGAAAGAGTGCAGACGATCTTTTCGTGAGCGGGATCGCTCCTGATGATGACAAGAGTCTTGTTATCGTTGATACTTATGCTGTAAAGAGCATTTCCCGATGTTTTGTCAAAGATATCAACTGCAAATATCGGAGCGACAGGATCAGCACCGGATCCGGTCACTTCCGCGGGAGTTTCCGCAGCGGACTTTATTTTATCCAGTATTTCGGAAAATTCTTCTCCGTTTATTTCTTTTGCTGCCGCTCCTTCATCGGAACGGACATCTTCCATGCTGAAATGCGTTGTTATTCGGACGGTGATATTTTCAGGCATGATGTCGCTTATATCGGGGATAGCATAAACTTCGGCATCTTCATTGGCGGCAGCGGTTTCTTCTTGGGTGCTTGCTTCTTCAGTCCCGGTATCTTCGGCGGAGCCGTCCTTTTGGGGCGGAACGGAACAAACGGGGTACGGGTTTGCGATGAACACAGCTGTTCCCTGCGGCAAAGTGGTTTCGGGCGGTTGGCTTTCATCGGGAGCGGAACTTTGCGCTTGTACGGCGGTGGTCTCGGTTAACTGTACCCGATCTTCGCTGTCGGCGGCAGCGTCATAGCCTGTATCTTCCGTAAGCGCAGGCTCGGTCGCCGTCTCATATTCGGGGAGCGCGCCTGCGGCTGCCGCTTTGCCGAGTTCTTCATCTATACCTTCGGGAATATCTATAAGTTTGGGAGCGGAAATATCGGTTGTCACCTGAGTGGTTATCATTGTAATGCTCGTATCCTGCTCGGAAGAAATATTGTTTTCACGTTCTTCAAGTACGATCCTTATGCCTATTATGCAAACGATACAGGCGGCAGCCGTCATGACTGCGGCTGTTATTTTCTTGCCGATATAGAAATGTTTTTTGTCGTTTTCGTCATCGGGAAGATCGTTAAGAAGGGCTTCGGTGCGTTTATAGAAACTTTCTGAGATCCTGATGCTGTTCATAGCGTCCTTATAATCCTTTATCGACTTGTTCATCTTCATCAAGACCTCCTATCATCATTTCTTTCAGCAATTTTCTTCCGCGCGCGAGGAGAGTTCCCACGGTAGCGGCTTTTTTCCCGACTATCTGTGAGATCTCTTTTATTGAGTAACCGTCATAATAGAACAGGTGTATGACCGTTCTGTACTTTTCGGGAAGTGACAGGACGGCTTCAAGAACTTCGCTTTGTGTTTCGGTAAGTTCATCGGTCTCAGACGAATCGGCGTCGTTCAGTTTTACAGTTCTCGATATCCAGCCCGATCTAAGATGATTTTTGCATTTATTGATAGCTGTACGGAGGAGCCAAGCTTTTTCGTGTTCGGTGTTTTCAAAGCCTTTTCCGCGTTTCAGCAGTGATACGAGAACATCTTGTGCGATATCTTCCGCGTCAAAGACATTCCGTACATAAGTATAGCAAAGTCTTATTATCGTTTGTGAATAAGTATCGAGAACATACTGAATGTAACCTTCCGTGCCATATACGGCGATTTTATCGGAATACATCGTATTTCCCCCAAGTGTACGGCAAAGCAAGCTGCCGTCGGTCGTTTTCAAGCTCAACAGTGATTTTTGCCTTCTGAAATGAATACAATCCGGAAGGGCATAATTTTTCACAGGGCAAAATTTTTTTTGTTAATTTTTTGTGAATGCACGTTTCGCATTGTTTTTGCTTTGTATTATTATAACCCTTTTCGCGGCATTTTTCAACTGCGGGCGTTTGTGAAAAATAGGTGAAACTTTTTGATAGCTATTGACAAGGGGAGTGTACTGTTATAAAATATCTAATATGGGTTAGATAAAGTTTTGAGAGCAGAGATATAAAAGATCTTACAGCAGCTCTTAACGATCTGAACTCTGCTGCGGACTTTGTAAAGGAGGGCTTATGGACGTTAAATGCGATGCGGAAAGATTGATGCGGGAGTTCAGGACTTGTACCCCGAAAAAGATCTTTTCCCGCGTGGAAGAAACGGAACGCGGCATAGGCTTTATACTGCTGATGCTGGAAAATTCGGGAGAAGAAGTAATTGCAGGGGATATTTCCCAAAAAATGAACGTTTCTACCGCTCGGGTCGCCGCACTTCTTAAAAAAATGGAGAAAAACGGTCTTATCACCAGAGAGAATTCCGATAAGGATGCAAGACGCACCGTTGTGAAGATCACACGCAAAGGCATGGATACGATCCTTGAAAAACGCGCGGAATTCCTTGAAAAGACCGAACTTCTTATCGAAAAGGTGGGAATGAAGGATCTGGAAGAATTTATCAGGATATCCCGCAGGATACGGGAAGTCCTTGACGAATGAAAAACTAAGGTTCTCCCGTATTTTGCGGGACGTTCCTGACTAATAATTTTTGAAGGGAGACAGGATATGAAGAACATATTCCTAAATCTGACAAAATATTGGTATCTGGTCCTTGCGATACTGCTTTTGCTTTTCATACAGGCGTATTGCGATCTGTCGCTGCCGGATTACACTTCCGAACTTATAGATGTGGGCATATCAAATTCAGGCGTGGAACATTCCGTTCCGGAATATATTTCGGAGCAGGGCTTTGCCGAAGTGACCGCATTTATGAACGAAACGGAACTTTCCGATTGGCAGGACGCTTACAGCTATGATGAGGAACTTGGATATTTTGTCCTGAAAGATGAAAAGACCGAGGAATGGGACGCTCTTGATGAGGAATTTTCAAATGTTATAGCAATAGCATATATGATAAATTCCCGCGCCGAGTCCGAGGACATAGACCTTTCCGCGGTGGATATGTCAGCTGCTCAGATGCCGGATATCTCTCAGATAGATACATCGCAGATGAGCGAGGAAGAACTTGAAATTTTTAAACAGATGCAGCAATCCCAAAGCGGGAACGCACTTCTTGATATGAGAAATGCTCTTGAGGAGCAGCTTTCTTCCCTCGGCAGCAGCATGACCGTTTCCATGGCTAAATATTTTGTAAAAGAACAGTATGAAGCCTGCGGGATAGACTTGCAGGAGATACAAAGCAGTTACCTCTGGCGCACAGGCGGAAAAATGCTCGTAATGGCTCTGGTAATGGCTGCCGCGGCGATCGTCATAGGCTTTCTGGCGTCGCTTGTGGCGGCAGGCGTGGGACGTGACCTGAGAAGCAGCATTTTCCGCAAGGTAATGAGCTTTTCAAATGCCGAACTTGACAGATTTTCCACCGCTTCGCTCATAACGAGGAGCACGAACGATGTTCAGCAGATACAGTTCGTTACCGTAATGCTGTTAAGAATGGTATTATATTCGCCGATACTTGCCATCGGCGGCATAATAAATATCAGCAAATATGAGTCGGGCATGAGCTGGATAATCGTACTTGCGGTAGCATTGGTGCTGTGCATAGTTCTTGCGCTGATGATAGTTGCAATGCCGAAATTCAGGATAATGCAGGATCTGGTGGATAAAGTGAACCTTGCCGCAAGAGAGATACTTACGGGTATCCCCGTAATAAGAGCGTTCGGCAGAGAAAAACACGAGGAAAAACGTTTTGACGAGGCGAATACCGATCTTATGAAGGTTATGCTGTTCACTAACAGGGTAATGTCATTCATGATGCCCGCACTTATGCTGGTGATGAACGGTATTTCCGCACTTATCGTATGGATCGCAGCAAAAAAGATAGATGCGGGAGTCCTTGAAGTCGGTGCAATGACTGCGTTCGTAACATATGCAATGCTGATAATAATGTCGTTCCTGATGATAACGATGATATCGGTAATGCTGCCGAGAGCGGGCGTTGCGGCGGATCGTATCAAGGAAGTCCTCGACACCGAACCGGTAATTACAGATAAGGAAAATGCCGTTACCGACGTTCACGGAACAGCAGCGGTGAAATTCGATCATGTGAGCTTCAGATATCCCGACGGCGGAGAGAATGTCCTTACGGACATTGATTTCACCGCAGAGCCGGGAAAGACCACCGCTATAATCGGAAGTACGGGCTGCGGAAAATCCACGCTCGTAAAACTTATCCCGCGTTTCTTTGACGTTACCGAGGGAAGTATTTCCGTGGGCGGCGTGAATGTCAGAGATATGTCCGTTGAGACACTGCGCAGGCAGATAGGATATGTTCCCCAGAAAGCGATACTTTTTTCGGGAGATATTTTTTCAAATATCGCATACGGCACTGACGATATTTCCGAAGAAAATATCGAGAAAGCCGCTGAGATCGCTCAGGCTGCGGAATTCATAAATGAAAAACCCGAAAAATACAAAAGTCCTATCGCACAAGGCGGTACCAACGTTTCAGGAGGGCAGAAGCAAAGGCTTTCCATCGCAAGAGCAATTGCCCGCGATCCGAAAATATATATTTTCGATGACAGCTTTTCCGCTCTGGATTTCAAGACAGATACGGCACTGCGGAAAGCACTTTCCGAAAAAACAAAGGAAGCTGCCGTTATCATCGTTGCGCAGCGCGTAAGTACGATACTTAACGCCGATCAGATAATCGTTCTCGAGGACGGAAAAATGATCGGCAAGGGAACTCACCGCGAACTTGTGAAAAATTGCGGTGAATATGAACAGATCGCCCGTTCTCAGCTTTCGGAAGCCGAGTTTCTAAAAAGTATAGAGGAGGGATGTTAGTATGCCGCCGAGAAGAGGAAGAGGTCCCGCCATGGAAAAGGCGAAGGACTTTAAAGGAACTATACGGAAAGTTATAAAATATATCGGCAGATACAAAATAGGCGTTATCGCCGTAATGGTCTGCGCAGCCGCAAGTGCGGTGTTCCACATCGTCAGCCCGAAGATCCTCGGAAAAGCCACCACATCGCTTTCAGAAGGTCTGATGGCAAAAATAACAGGCACGGGCGGGATAGATTTCGGATATATCGGAAAAATACTTCTTATAGTGCTTGCACTGTATTTGTTCAGTTTTCTGTTCAGTCTGGTGCAAAGCCTTGTGATGTCGTCAATAACGCAGAAACTTTGCTACAGACTGAGAAAGGACATCACCGAAAAAATAGACCGTATGCCGCTCAAATATTTCGAGAGCAAAACGAACGGTGAAGTTTTGTCAAGGATCACGAACGATGTGGACACTTTCGGCAACGGCTTCAACCAGAGCGTTACACAGCTCATAACGTCCGTTACAACAATGATCGGCGTTGTGATAATGATGCTGACGATCAGCCCGCTGATGACTCTTATAACATTACTGATACTTCCTGTGAGCGTTGCGTTTATCGGCGCGGTAATGAAAAAATCGCAGAAATATTTCAAGCAGCAGCAGGAATATCTCGGACATATCAACGGTCAGGTAGAGGAAAATTATGCGGGACATCTTGTTGTAAAAGCTTTCGGAAAAGAAAACGACGTTATCGATCAATTTGACAAAACGAACGATGTTCTTTACGGTTCTGCATGGAAGTCACAGTTCCTGTCGGGACTTATGATGCCCGTAATGCAGTTCGTGGGAAATTTAGGCTATGTGGGCGTTGCGATCTCGGGAGCGTTCCTTGCGGTGAACGGAACTATCGAAATAGGCGATATCCTTGCATTTATAACATATGTAAGGAACTTTACCCAGCCCATGCAGCAGATCGCTCAGGTAACGAACATGATGCAGTCTATGGCAGCTGCGGCAGAGCGGGTATTTGAGTTCATTGAAGAAGAGGAAGAAGACCAGATCACGGAAAATGCCGTTTCTGCGGAAAATATCAGCGGCGTTGTGGATTTCACACACGTAAGCTTCGGATATTCTCCCGACAAGATAGTTATAAAGGATTTCAATGCACACGTTGACCAAGGAAAACAGATAGCGATAGTCGGTCCTACAGGCGCGGGAAAAACAACTATGGTAAAGCTTCTGATGCGTTTTTATGACGTAAACGGCGGAGAAATAAAACTTGACGGTCACGGTCTGAAAGAGTACAACCGCAGCGAACTCCGCAGCGCATTCGGAATGGTCTTGCAGGATACATGGCTTTTCAAGGGAAGCATTATGGAAAATATCCGCTACGGAAGGCTTGAAGCTTCCGACGAGGAAGTTATTGCCGCGGCAAAGTCCGCTCATGCGGATCACTTTATAAGGACTCTCCCCGGCGGCTATGATTTTGAACTGAACGAGGACGCCACCAACGTTTCCGCAGGACAAAGGCAGCTCCTTACCATTGCCCGTGCGATACTTGCGGACAGACCGGTCCTTATACTTGATGAGGCTACTTCCTCGGTAGATACAAGGACTGAACACCGCATACAGCGCGCTATGGACAATCTCATGCGCGGAAGAACAAGTTTTGTTATTGCACATCGTCTCAGCACGATACGAAATGCGGATATGATACTTGTTATGAAAGACGGAGACATTATCGAGCAGGGAAGCCATGACGATCTTATGGCAAAACAAGGATTTTATGCGGAACTGTATAATGCACAGTTTGCATGATCGCGGAGGTGTGATATGAAATACAGATATGTTGTTATCGAACGTGAATACGGCAGCGGCGGAACAGAAACAGGGCATATACTTTCCGAGATAACGGGCGTTCCGTGTTACGGCGCGGAGATCCAGCAGGAAACTGCGGAAGCGCTGAACATTCCCGTTTCGGAGATCGAAAAATATGAAGAAAGCGTTACCAACAGTCTTTTATACTCGCTTTATGCCATGAGCAAGCTGAACGGCGGTTCGGACGATATCCTTTCCAAAGAGGATAAAATTTTTGTTGAACAGCAGCAGATCATACGAGGACACGCGATGCAAGGTCCTTCAATATTTGTAGGTCGCTGTGCGGGAGCAGCCATAAAGGCGTATGACGGAGTTCTGTCGGTGTTTATCCGTGCGGACAAGGAATCCCGCATAGAGCGTGCAGTCCGTGAATACGGCATAGATCAGGCATCGGCGGCGTATATTATGGCGCGTTACGACAAGAAGCGCAGGAGTTATTATGCTGCCAACACGGGCAGGAAATGGAGCGATCCCGACAATTATCACATTGTTCTTGACAGTGGGAAATTAGGCATAAAGACTTGTGCGGAGATAATAAAAAGCGCATTTACGGGGTAAATGCGCTCAGTTTGCCGAAAAAGTTTTAACAATTTTGCGCGCAGCGCAAAATTGAAAAGCTGATCCAGCGCAGCCGCGCTGGCGGATTCCAAAGGCAGAGCCTTTGGTCGCGCTCCGCAGAGCGCGAAATCCCCATTACGAAGGCGCCTCTGCAAAGGGGTGAATTGCAACCGAAGGTTGCAAGAGGGGAACGCTCTGCAAGAGAGAGCGTTCCCCTTGGCATTAACGGTTGTTGCAATTTAAGCCTTGCCAAACAGCCCGGTGAGCTGTTTGGCAATACAGAGCAATTTGTTTTTCTAAAAATGATCCGTTGTTTGACAAGACAAAATTTGAAAAATTCTTTAGTTTAATGGGGAAGCACTCAACCAAACAAAGTTTTGGTTGAAGGTTTCCCCTCTTGCTGTCCGCGCCTATTTTTATGCAAATTTTTTATCAGCTTTATCAGCTTCGGCTGTAAGGACTGTCAAACTCCGCTTCCGCTTTTGCAACAGCATCTTCAAGGCTCATTCCCGTGAAGAAAGGCGCATTAAGATAACGTCCCGATCTTTTATCGTCAACAAAAACTCCCACGGCAATTCCCGGGATAGCGCTTTCAGGCGCGTTCGGAGCATTAGGTCCTCCGAGATCTGTTCTGCACCAGCCGGGATCGGTAAGATTTATCATAACGTCCGTTCCTTCGACTTTTGAACCGAGGTCAATGGTTATTTTGTCAAGAGCAGCTTTGCTTGCGGAATAACCTGCCTGCTCGGGCTCAAGCGCGATTCCGCTTGTGGTGTTAAGGATCCTTCCGAAGCCGCGCTCTATCATTTTCGGCATAAAATGATAGCATATCATAGCCGGAGCAACGGTGTTTATCTTGAAACTTTCGGTGTAATCCTCGGCGGGCGTCTTGAAATAGTCGGTGCGGTAAGCTATCTGCATACCCGCGTTGTTCATAACGATATCAACATCGACTCCGAGATCGTCTATATCTTTAAGCATTTTTTCAACGCTGTCAAGGTCTGAAAGTTCCGATGAAACGGCATATGCTTTTACGCCCAATGCTTTTACTTCCGAAATTACCTTTTCGGTATGGGAAAGATCTCTGCTATGCAGTATAAGGTTACAGCCGCGTTCAGCCATAAATAATGCGGTAAGGCGACCTATGCCTCTTGCAGCTCCGGTAATGAGCGCCCATCTGTTTTTTACATTTACCAAGAAAAACAACTCCTTTGCATATTTTTACTGATTTTAACATATTTTCCGTCATATGTCAAGCGGCGGTAAAAATGTTCCGCGGGGATAAGTATAATTCCCGCGGTAAAAGTTATAATATCAAAAAAGGAGTTGATATCATGTCTGCAGATCTTTCCGAAAGCAAGACGAGAATAAACCTCATGCGTGCCTTTGCAGGAGAAAGTCAAGCGAGGAACCGCTATACTTTTGCCGCTTCAAAGGCAAAGAAAATGAACTGCTGGTTTTTGTACAACATTTTTACTCTTACGGCAAATCAGGAAAAAGAACACGCAGAAATTTTCTATGATCATCTGATATCTCAGAACGGCAAAAAGATCATCATTGACAGTGCGGATTATCCCGTTGACAATTACGACAAGATCGAGGAACTTTTAAGGAGCGCACAGAAAAACGAATACGATGAATATGAGAATGTTTATCCCGAATTTGCGCGCACTGCAAAGGAAGAAGGGTTCGCTGACATTGCATTTTCATTTGAAAAAACAGCCGAAATTGAAAAGATCCACGGAGATCGTTTCGGCTGCTTTGCGGAACTTATTGAAAGCGGAAAAATGTATGAAGGCGAGGAAGACACCGAGTGGATATGTCTTAACTGCGGTCATATCCAAAAGGGAAAGACAGTGCCTAAACAATGTCCCGTATGTCAGCATCCGCAGGGATATTTTGTGCCGTTCAAATATTACAGGTTCATAGCCGAAAGATACGGCATGGCGGAATTATAAACAAAAATTGTCCCCTGATAAAACAGAGGACATTTTTTATTTGTTATGCCTGTGCAGCTGTCAGACGATCGTGAATAAAATTTTCCACATCATCTGTTTTTATGCCGAGTACAAAAGCAAATTCACGGTGTATCATATTTTCCGCCGCCGCAAATGCTTTTTCGTCCGATGCGATCAGCGATCTTCCGTCTTCGGAACGCTTTCTGCGTTCTTCGTAAATAGAATGCATCATTCCGATCACATCGGAAAGATCGTCGCTTTTCAGTATTGCACCGAATTTTACTTTGCGCTCGTTTTTGTCGTTTGACCAGATATTTTTTGCATTCGGCATCGAGTCGATCATGCTGTATATTTCCTCACGGGTAAGAAGCTTTCTGACGCTGCTGTCCATTTTTTCCGAAGGTATATAATATGTTGAATTTTTTGCGTCCAGAGGAATCAGTTTGCAGTATTCTCTGTTATTTACGCCGTCAAAGCAGCGGCTCGTTTTCTCGGCAAATCTGCAAATTTCTCCCGAACCGTAAACAACATATTCTCCTACGCTGAACATATAACACACTCCTTTTCATACTATACTGTAATTATAGCACAAAAAGGAGCTTTTTTCAAAGGTACTTTTGCACAAATTCCTTAGAGATATTATTGGGCAGTTTTAAGGAAAGCCCACGAATGTCGGAGAATTATTTGAATTTTCTCAGGAAAGTAGGTCTGAACCATTTCTTATAGCTCATTATCAGCAGTGTGAGCGTGTAATCATATAATAGGAATATTATATTTCCCGCAGCTATCAGCGCGGGTATGAGCCACTCGTTGTAGAAACCGAATTCCTCGAACAGATCGAGCGTTCCGAGAATATTCATCAGCGTATAAAAAATTATTATTATCGAAACGTTGAACGCAATGAGTTTGCATATCCAACATACCGCTTTGCTTTTCATTTTTTCAAAGAATGATTTTACCACCGGGTAGTAACCGAAAAGAAAAGTAAAAAACAGCCATGCTTCTTTATCCGGCGTTACAAAAAACGAAAGCACCGCTACCGACGCATAGGTAACGAATGACCATGAGGTACTTACTTCGATCGCAACTACCGTTATCAGAACTCCCGCAAACAGCGGCAGCGTTATGCTAAGCAGCGGGAACACCGCCGTCAGGAACATCAGCAGCAGACACAGCGAGGAAACTATCCCGCCTATAGAAACTTTATAGCTAACTTTTTTCATTTTTCATTTGCCACCTTTTTCAGCAGCAAGGTATGAGATCACCGCCCATACATTCACAGCAGCAATCCGTACATATCAGACCGTTGCAGATATCGCATACTCCGCAGCTGCCGATGGGAACCTGTTCGCCGTCGAGACCGCGTGCGTTCGGGTCGCCGCGCATATGCCCTCTGCGGCTTTCCTGCATATGTCTGAGGGCGGAATTATATTCGGGATTATACGGTTCCATTCTGCAAGCCTGTTCAAAGTTTGAATATGCTTCATTCAGCCAGCCTTTTGCATAGCAAACGCTTCCGTTTAGGAAGTACCATTCCGCTGTCTTATCCGTTGTTTCCGAAAGCATTGCCGCCGCATCGTTATAATTCCCGTTTTCAAGGCAGCGTCTTACTTCTGCAAAACTTCCGTTTCCGTTCCCGCCGCGTCTGGAATCCATTATCATGTCGTAAGCATTTGTAAGTTCGTTTATTTTTTCGTTATCATCGGAATATTCTTTTATAAGTTTTTTGTAAGCCGATCTGACCTCATCGTCCGAAGCCGAAGGCATTATCCCGAGTATATCGTAAGGATCTTTCATTGATCGGGATCCTCCTTTCGCAGTTCCTGTTTTTCTTTTTCGTTGACAATATCATAGAAAACGTTTTTAAGACCGAGATAAACTATATTGTCTATGATAGGTTTGAAGCGTTTCATTTCAAGCTGTACATAGCAGTCTGCCAGAGCGCCGAGGGTGAAATTAACGCTGTCCTCGGCTTTTGTGCGGACTTCCGCCATATCGAGGTCATTTACTGCCTTGTTCCCTCTGGAAAGCGGGTTAAAGCCGCCTGCTTTGAAATCCTTTTCCACATCGTCGAAAGCGTCCGCGATATAGATGTATCTTCCCAACAGATAACCGAAGCGTCTGAGTATGCGTTTTTCGTCCGCGTCGCTGCTGAGCCCTTCGGCGATCTCGCCAAGGATATTTGAGAACGGTTCGGAAGCGCGGTCTATGGATTTGCAGTTTTCTTTTTCGAGTTTAGCCTGTAATTTCATCTGTTCCGAAACATATGCCGCAAGTTCGGGATATGCTTCCGCAGCTTTGTCATAAGCTTTTTTTGTGACTCTCAGCATTACCATCGGACCGAGTTTGCCGAGGAATTTCCTGTCGTTTTTGTCGTCTGTTATTTTGTGGTGGATAAGGATAGAAGCAGCGGAAGCGGTATATTCGAGACCTTCTTCCGAGACCATGCACGGTGACTTCTTGAAAGGGTGTGCGATACATCTGCATCTGCAAATTTCCGCATCCGAATCATTCAGTCCGAGAGCCATCAAGCCCAAAAAGGCAAAGTCATAGCTAAGGGTCATTCTTGCGGCGATGCCGTAGATCCTGCCCAGAGTTTTGCACAGACCGCAGTATACGGCTCTGTATGTTTCAAATTCGCATATCCTCATATGAGGTTTAAAAGGTTTTACATAGCCGAACATATACTTCTCCCAATACAAATGATCTACGATATAGTATACCACAATTTGCTTTATTTGTCAAATGTATTTGATCTTTTGTTTTTTTGGCGGTATCTGAGTGAAAGTATATGGAAAAATGGGGATCTTTTTGATAAAAACTGTGGACAATCATAAAAAAATCTGCTATAATTTTATTGAGCATGATTTTTGAGGAGAGACTTTTTATGATAACTAATTTTATAGACGCTGCCGCGATAAACGGCGGACTTTCGGCGGATATGAGCGGATATATCGGAAAATGCGAGGATATATACAGATCAGGCATCGCAGAAGCTGCGGAAAAGATCTTTATGGACTCAAAAGCCCGCCCGCTCGTGCTGGTATCGGGACCTTCCGGCTCGGGAAAGACCACGGGCGCGCTGCGTATCGGTCAGAGACTTAAAGAAAAAGGTCTTGCGGTACATATAATTTCAATGGACAACTATTTTCTTCCCAACGGAGTAGGGGAGATACCACTTGACGAAAACGGCAACATTGATCTTGAATCTCCGCTGAGAATGGATATACCGCTTTTCTCGGAACATCTTGAAAAGCTTTTCCGCTGTGAACCTATAGAGATACCCCGTTTCAACTTCAAGACCCAGAGCCGCACTTTCGGCGAGAAAATGTGCAGACAGAAAAACGAGATAATAATTATCGAAGGCATACACGCCCTTAACCCTCAGGTAACGGGGAATACCGATGATTTCACCACCTGTGTTTATGTCAGCGTAAGAACGCGTATAAAAAACAGCGACGGTTCGCTTTTGCATCCGAGACTTGTGCGGCTGATGAGGAGACTTTGCCGCGACAAACTTTTCCGCGGCAGGAGTGCAAAGGAAGTTTTTGCCATGCTGCCAAGCGTTACCCGCGGGGAAGACTTGTATATCATGCCTTACAAGGGACGGGCGCATTTTGATATAGATACGTTTATTGCCTATGAACCGTCGGTATACAAAGCTATGCTCATGGACGATCTGAAAGATCCCGAGGATTTTTCCTCGGATATTGACGACTATAAAGCTCTTGTGAAAACTTTGAAGGAACTTTCGCCGCTGTCGGGGAAAAAAGTTCCCACCGACTCACTTGTGCGTGAATTTATCGGCGGGAGCAGTTTCAAATATTAAAAGTATTTGTAAAAAAATATCGTTGTTTGAAAACGGACTGTTTTATAAAAACAAATTGCACTGTATTGCAAAACAGCTCACCGGGCTGTTTTGCAAGGCTTAAATGGTATAATCCGTTAATGCCAAGGGGAACGCTCTCTCTTGCAGAGCGTTCCCCTCTTGCCGCTTGCAGCGGCAATTCACCCCTTTGCAGAGGCGCCTTCGTAAGGGGAATTTCGCGCTCTGCGGAGCGCGACGGGGGCTTTGCCCCTCGACCCCACCAGCGCGGCTGCGCTGGACCAGCTTTTCGGGCAAGGTTTTGTTTTCCTTTTTTTAGTTTGTCCGCGCCTATTTTTAGTTTTTCGACAAGCTGAAAAATTTATATATTTTTAATTCTGTCCGTAATACGCGTTTGCGCCGTGTTTCCTTAAATAATGCCTGTCAAGAAGTTCCTGCTGCATACGGTGTACCTGAGAATTTATCCCCATAGCATGGTAATTCATGAACGCCGCTTCTTCGAGAACGACAGCGTTGTGAACGGCTTCGGCGGCAGTCTTTCCCCATGTGAAAGGACCGTGGCTCTTTACCAGAACGGCGGGGATAGTCAGAGGATCAATGCCTTTGAAGGCTTCGATGATGACCGTTCCCGTCTCTTTTTCGTATTCGCCTTGGATCTCGGCGGGAGTCATGGCTCGGGTACAGGGGATCTCTCCGTAAAAATAGTCCGCATGGGTAGTCCCGAGCGGAACTATGCCCGTTCCCGCCTGTGCGAAAGACGTTGCCCAACGGCTGTGCGTGTGAACTATCCCGCCGACATTTTCAAATGCACGGTAAAGTTCAAGATGCGTCGGCGTGTCACTGGAAGGTTTGTATTTTCCCTCGGCGACTTTCCCTGTGGAAAGTTCAACTACGACCATATCATCGGCAGTCATGCTGTCATATTCAACGCCTGAGGGCTTTATCACTATCATTCCGCTTTCACGGTCAACGGCTGAAACATTCCCCCATGTGAATGTTACAAGTCCGTACTTGGGAAGAAGCAGATTTGCTTCAAGGACTTCTTTCTTTAAATTTTCAAGCATATCATTCCGCTCCTTTTAAAATTTTTTCCGCAGGCAGTCCTGCTTTGTAACGTTCCATAAACTCCGCAAAGCCCTTTGCTCCGTTTTTATCGGGAGCAAGGGTGATCTTTTTGCTGTCGGAGAAAACTTTTTCATCGAGCCAGTCCGCAAGCGAACTGCCTTTGCCGTCTGTCATGTAAGCCGCAAGCAGGGCGATCCCCCATGCGCCGCCTTCGCCCGCTGTTTCCATGACCGAAACGGAAGTGCCGAGCGCGTCCGCAAGGATCTGCTGTGCGGTGTTCTTCACTTTGAAAAGCCCGCCGTGAGCGGTGAGATCTTTAAGAGTGACGTTTTCTTTTTCAAAAAGAATGTCCATTCCGATCTTCAGTGCCGCAAATGTTGAGTAAAGCTGTGCGCGGAAGAAATTCCCGAGGCTCGGCTCACTGTCGGGAGTTCGGAAATACATCGGTCTGCCATCGGTCACGCCCGCAACGGGTTCGCCTGAAAGAAAATTGTATGCGGTGATCCCTCCGCAGTCGGGAGAAGCTTTCATGGCGTTGGTGTAAAGCATTTCGTAAAGCGCGGATCTGTCAATGGGTTTCCCCGAGAGTTCGGCAAATTCCCCGAACATTTTCACCCAAACATCTATTTCCGAACAGCAGTTGTTACAGTGTATCATTGCCGTTGGCGCACCGTCGGGAGTCGTCACAACATCTATCTCGGGGTAAACGCCTTTCAGAGGCCTTTCCAGAACAGGCATTGCAAACACCGATGTTCCCGCGGAAACATTTCCCGTTCCGGGACGGACGGAATTTGTCGCCGTCATGCCTGTTCCCGCATCGCCTTCGGGCGGGCAGAGAGGGATCCCCGCTTTTAAATTTCCGCTTTCGTCAAGAAATGCCGCTCCGCTTTCCGTCAGGAAAGAACCGCTTTCTCCCGCATCGGCAACACCGGGCAGAACGTCTTTCAATGAGCGTTCAAAACCGTGGCTGCGGAAAAGTTCTTCGGTCTTGGCAAGCATATTTTCATCGTAATATTTTCCGCTTATGGGGAAGATCCCCGACGCTTCTCCGATACCGACAACGCGTTTTCCCGTCAGAAGAAAGTGTACATATCCTGCCAGAGTGGAAATATACGCTATTTTCGGAACGTGTTCCTCTTTATTGAGGATCGCCTGATAAAGATGAGCGATGCTCCACCGCTGTGGAATGTTGATATCAAGCAGCTTTGTAAGTTCCGAAGCGGCTCGTTCGGTGGTGGTGCAGCGCCATGTCCTGAACGGAACGAGAAGTTCTCCGTTCTTGTCAAAAGCCATGTAACCGTGCATCATTGCAGAGATCCCCATAGCTTTTACCGAAGTGAGGGGAACGCCGTATTTTTCCTTTACGTCAGCCGCAAGGCTTGAAAAGCAGCTTTTCAAGCCGCTGCGGATATCTTCGAGCGAATACGTCCAGAAGCCGTTCTCAAAACGATTTTCCCAATCCGCCGCGCCGCTTGCGGCAGGAACGTAATTATCGTCCGTCAGAACGGCTTTTATTCTTGTTGAACCGAGTTCTATGCCGAGAAAAGTTTGTCCTTCTTTGATCTTTTCTTGTAAAGTCATTGGTGTACCGCCTTTCACAGAAGCATATTTCTTTGCGCACCAAAAGTACGCAGGTCATCAAGTAAGATTATACCATTTATTTGTTCCGATTTCAACCGTTTCGGGAAATTTGCCTTAATTTTTGCGGGGAAAATATTACAAAACGGTTACAATTTTCAAAAACCCTTGACAAGGGACAAAAACGGTGTTATAACTGTATTATGTTAATTAGTACAGTTAATACAAACCGATGCTCTTACAGTAAACCGCAGGTTGCATAAAAAATTGCAAACTAAAATTGCTTGCGTGAGGAAAAATTTTACTGTACAATAAAAAAAGAAAGGGTGATAGAATGTATACCATCGACTTACAAAGCAGAACTCCCATTTATGAACAGCTTTACAAAAAGGTCGTTGAACTTATCCTGAAAAATGAACTGAAAACAGGGGATAAGCTCCCAAGCGTCCGCGAACTTGCCAAGTCGCTGGGAGTTAACCCGAATACCGTTTCAAAAGCGTTCCAGCTTTTAGAGCGGGATAAGGTCATCTACTCGCTTGCGGGAAGAGGAAGTTTTGTTTCGGACGTAAACGCCGACAATGTAAAGGAAAACGCCCTTGCGGATTTTGATAAAGCCGCTGCCGAGGCTCTTAAAGCGGGAATAACTCGCCGGGAACTCATAGAACGTCTTGACGGCGGCGAAAGATCGGGTGAAGATAATGCATAGAGCCCGTAAAAAGAAAAACCGCATTTCTTTCATATATTTTCTGGCACTTGTGTTTTTTGCGGCGGCGGAGATCATTATTATACGGAATTATCTTGATAATTCTCATGAGAGCATAGTTGCGGACAATACCGTCACGGAATATAAAATTTCCGATGCGGAAAATGATTTCCTTATCCTTGTTAATGCCGATAATTCCATTCCCGAAAATTACGAGCCCGAACTTACGGAACTTTCCAACGGGCAAAGCGTGGACTCGAGAATTTATCCCGATCTGCAGGAAATGTTCGACGATATGCGGGAACAAGGGATCTACCCCGTTGTGGGAGAGGGTTACAGAACTGCCGAAGCACAGCAGAAAGCCATGGACGATAAGATAGAAGCGTTCATGAATGACGGTTACAGCGAAAAACGCGCGAAAAAAGCTGCTGCCGAACAGGTCGCCGCTGTCGGAACAAGCGAACATCAATTGGGGCTTGCGGTGGACATAAACGCGGACAAAACAAAGTCCGACAATGAAGAAGTTTACAATTGGCTTGCGGAAAATGCTTACAAGTACGGTTTTATTCTCCGCTATCCAAAAGACAAAGTAAAGATAACAGGTTTTGACTACGAGCCGTGGCATTACCGTTACGTTGGAAAGGAAAACGCGGAAAAAATTTATTCCTCGGGCTTGTGCCTTGAAGAATATCTTGAAAAATAGAGAAAGGTGGTAAATTTAATGATAGAACTTAAAAATGTCAGAATGTGTTTTGACGATTTCAATGCGCTGGACGGAGTAGATCTTACGATCCCAGAGGGAACGGCGTTCGGACTCCTCGGTTCAAACGGCGCGGGAAAATCCACTATCCTGCGTTTGCTGTCGGGAGTTTACAAACAGACGGAGGGGGAAGTACTTATTGACGGAAAACCCGTTTATGACAATGTGGAGGAAAAAAGCAGAGTATTTTTCATAAACGATGAAACAGTCCAGTTCGGGAATATGACCCTTACAGATATGCGGAAATATTACAGAGGATTTTACCCGAAATTTTCCGATGAAACTTTCGATAAGCTGAACGGCGTTATAAAACTTCCCGAAAAAAAGCGCCTTGACAAGTTCTCAAAGGGCATGAAACGTCAGGCTATAGTAATTACGGGGCTTGCCTGCTGTACCGATTATCTGCTTCTTGATGAAGCCTTTGACGGACTTGACCCGACTATGAGAATTATTGTAAAGCGTATGCTCGTGGACGCCATGCTTGACCGTAAGCTGACGACCATAATTTCCAGCCACAACCTTAAAGAGATAAACGAAGTCTGCGATACGGCGGCTCTTTTACATCAGGGAAAACTGTTATTCAACCGCGATCTTGACAGCGTTAAAGGCAGCATACAGAAAGTTCAGGCGGCGTTTGAGGAAGAAGTCACCGAAAAGGACTTTGAGGGATTGAACGTTCTCCACTTTGAGAGGAACCATAGCATTGTTTACATCATAATCAAGGGCGAAGAAGCGGAGATACGCGCCGAACTTGAAAAGAAAAAGCCGAAAGTCCTTGATATGATACCTCTTACGCTGGAGGAAGTATTTATTTATGAAATGGAGGGTATGGGTTATGACTGCAACGGCATCAGATAAAAAATATTTTCCCGCTTTGCATAACTGGAAATGCGGGATCCAATCACAGAAAAAATTCGGGATAATAATTCTTATACTGCATATGCTTGCAGTTCCCGCAGTTATAATATCGGCAATAATTTCAATTTGTACGGGACATCAGATCGACAATGCAGAACCCTATGCCGCAATTGCGATATTCACCACAGCGGCGGCAGGATTTCTGGGGATCTTCACCGCGGTGGAAAGCTTTAAATGCCTTTACAGCCGTTCGGTGGTGGATATGAAATTATCCCTGCCGATGACGTCCGATCAGAGATTTATTTCAAACTATCTCACGGGACTTTTCACCTATATTGCGCCTTTCCTTGCGGCACAAATAATAGGGATCATTCTTATTTGCTGCGGACTTGTGTTCATAGACGGAAAAACCTTTGAATATGTTTTTTATTCTTACCCCGAACCGACAAGAATAACATATGTATGTGATTTTTTCCATCAAGCCGTACCATATTATTTCAGACTGCTTTTATGCGGCATTCTCACAATGGTAATGCTCTACACCCTGACAGTGCTTGTTACCGTCTGCTGCGGAAGTAAATTCGAGTGTATAGCATATTCTCTCATAATAAACGGAGTTATCCCTCTTACGATAATTGCGGCATTTTATTCTTTATATGCTTCACAGTTCGGGCTTGATGCAAACATTCCTATGGTGAATGTCATATCCTGTGTATGTCCCGTGGGCGGAATATACAGAGCCGCATTGGAAATGGACGACTACGATATTAATTATTCCTTGGGTTATCTGAAAACATGGGTATGGGCGGTAATTTTCCTGCTTGTTACGATCGCATTCGGCGCGCTGGCGTTTTTCCTTTACCGCAGGCGCCGTGCGGAACAGGTCTCAAAGCCGTTTGTTTTCAAACTCGTATATTACATCATGATAACGGGGATCATATTCTGCGTATTTGTTCTGCTTGAATATGAAGGTTCATTGATCATTCCGACAATGATCGTAACGGCAGTAATTTACATGATATTTGAAGTTGTGGCAAACCGCGGTTTCAAAAAATTCTGGCTCAGCGGAATAAAATATATTGCCACGGTGGCGTTTTCATTTGCTTTGGTATTTGCCGCAGACAAAACAGAAGGTTTCGGAGCGGTGTATAAAGTTCCCTCGGAAAAAAGCGTTTCTTCGGTAACAATTGATTACAACGGATTTTTCGGTGATTTCAATTTCCTTGACCAAGTAACTCTTTCCGAACAACAGAACATAGAAGCGGTAATAAACGCGCATAATATTGTTCTTGGAGAACACAAAGAGAAACATAATGATATCGCGGCAGATATTTCATATGCGTTTAAAATTGATTACAAGCTGAAGAACGGTCTCCACATCAGAAGATATTACAACATTGTAACGCCGTCGGCATATGCGGAATTATCCTGCATAGATCTTTCGGACGAGTTCAAAGATCAAGCTGCGGAAGAAGCCAAGGAAATGTTCGATACCGTCAAGGACGAAATACGGGCATATCTTGAAACAAATAATAAAAATACCTATGACCGCAATTACGATGACGATCGGGAGAAGATAACGCTTTCTCTCAACAATATTTCTGTTCCCGAACAAAGCGCGTCCTCATATTATCTGTACAATCATGACTTCTTTGAAAATGTCCGTGACGCATACATCAAGGATATTATGGCTATAAACGAAGATAATTATTATCATTCCGAGCTTACCGAAATTTACATTC
The DNA here is from genome assembly GCA_947625915.1 of uncultured Clostridia bacterium. GTDB lineage: Bacteria > Bacillota > Clostridia > Oscillospirales > Ruminococcaceae > RGIG8773. The sequence continues at coordinate 26,218 of CANQPX010000006.1, read as the reverse complement.
TTAGTATGGGATATACGCGGATAAATTTTCCTGCGTCCTTTGAAAATACTCTCAGTGCTCTTGCGGATTATGACCTTAAAGCAGTTCACCTTGCGGATTTTTCGGACGGAGAGCTAATGAGAAACTTCACTTCGGGTCATATTTCATCGCCTATGATATGTTCCGCCGATGAATGGCGTGATCTCCTCGGAATAACCGATGACAGCGTGCTTTATCCTCAGTATTCAAGGGCTTTACATCTTGTTGACAGCAATGAAAAGAATATTTATCTTGATACGATCATGGATCATGATTATTTTGACATAATAAGGCACGCTCAGCCGAGGAATATTGTTGCGGAAAACGGATATGTTATAGAGGTACAAGGAAAGCGCTATACCATTCCGCCCGAATATTACGATACCGCTAAACGTCTTATGACGCAGCGCACGAAATATTCGGAATATTATACCGAAGATCAATATGCGGGATGAAGCTTCCTGTACAGAACCGCGTTAAAGGGTCTGCATAAGACGGATAACAGGACGCAGAAAGCATAACCCCTGCGGGAAAGGAAGCTACGATGAAAAAAGTAATTTCGGCGGTTTCCGTACTGCTTGCTGCCGCGGCTATGCTTACGGGATGTTCTTCCGACGGCAGCAGCGGAAGCGGAAACGAATCGCAGACCACCACATCACAGAGTCAGACAACTACCGAAGCGACAACGCAAAGCGTTTCCGAGAAAAATTCGGAGACGGGAGATGTTGACGGCGACGGATTTCTTGAAGAAATGGGTACTGACATGAATGATATAGTTGATGACATTGTTACGGGAGCGGAGGATATAGTTACCGGAGCGGGTGACATTGTAAGTGATGTACTTGACGGCGGTGACGGGAATTCTGCGAGATAGTTGAAAGCTAAAAAAAGCGACTGCCGACCTTCACGGTCGGCAGTTTTGTTTTTTGTTATTTTTTCTATCTTATAAAATTCGTCGGTGTGCGCTGCTCGTGTTCGGGAAGTCCGTACTTCTCTTTTCCGAGCGCAATGCTCTTCATAAGAAATGTCATGTTCGCCGCAAGCGTCCTCATTGTCTGTCTGCCTTCTTCGTCCATTTCCGCTTCACCCTTTTGCAGCCCGTGGATACTGTTCCAGTATTGGCTCGCGGCTATGGGCATATTTTTACTTGTAAAAAATTTGTTAAGTTCGTCAAATGTTGAAGAACAGCCGCCGCGCCTTGCGCATACCACACTTGCTCCCACTTTCATCGCCGTGTCAAAATTTGTACTGTAGAAAAGTCTGTCCAGAAACGCTATGAGCGTTGCGTTTGCAGAAGCGTAATACACAGGACTTGCAATCACAAGTCCGTCCGCCGCTTCAAATTTCGGAGCAGTCTCATTTACAATGTCGTTAAAAGCGCATTTTCCCGTTTCAGAGCATTTTCCGCAGGCAATACAGCCGCGTATATCCATATTTCCTACCTGTACGGTCTCATATTCCACATTTTCTTTTTCAAAAACTTTTTCCATTTCTTGTATGGCAATTGTGGTGTTCCCGTTTTTTCTGGGGCTGCCGTTGATAATAAGGACTTTCATAAAAATTCTCTCCTTGATAAAGATCAAGGGACGGCAAAAAAGCCGTCCCTCATACGTTTATTGATAATAAGATCAAGCTTTGCCGACAGAACCGAACAGTTCCATTTTTTCCTTGACTGTTGCTTTGATAGCTTCAAAGCCGGGAGCAAGGAGTTTTCTCGGGTCAAAACCTTTGCCCTGCTGATCTTTGCCTTCTTCGATGTATTTTCTTGTAGCTGCGGCAAATGAGAGCTGGCACTCTGTATTAACGTTGATCTTTGCAACTCCGAGGGAGATAGCTTTCTTTATCATATCCTCGGGTATGCCTGTACCGCCGTGGAGAACTAAAGGCATATCACCGACTTTTTCCTTAACTGCAGCCAATGTTTCAAAAGAAAGACCGGGCCAGTTTTCGGGATATTTTCCGTGGATATTTCCTATTCCTGCTGCAAGCATCGTAACTCCCAGATCAGCGATCTGCTTGCACTCATTCGGGTCTGCACACTCGCCCATTCCGACAACGCCGTCTTCTTCGCCGCCGATGGAACCAACTTCTGCTTCGAGAGAAATTCCGAGTATATCGCAGGTATTTACCAGAGCGGTGGTCTTGGCGATGTTTTCCTCGATGGGATAGTGAGAACCGTCAAACATTATAGACGAGAAGCCTGCGTTGATACAAGCCTTAGCGCCCTCAAAAGTACCATGATCCAGATGCAGCGCAACGGGAACGGTGATCTTCAGTTCCTCCATCATGCCGTTTACCATACCTACAACGGTCTTGTAGCCGGTCATGTACTTTCCTGCGCCTTCGGACACGCCGAGGATAACAGGGGACTTGAGTTCCTCAGCGGTAAGGAGGATAGCCTTTGTCCATTCGAGGTTGTTGATGTTGAACTGACCAACGGCATATTTACCGTCGCGTGCTTTGTTCAGCATATCTTTTGCGGAAACGAGTTTTGACATGGTATAACATTCCTTTCGCGGGATAAAAAACATACCCCATATTATTTTAAAAAATACTACCCTTTAATTATAACCGATTTTCCTCTGAAATGCAATAGCTTTACCAAAAAATACGGAGTAAATTTACCGGTAAAATTTTTATGAATGAAAAAAGCGGCTGCCGCTTTGGCGAGCCGCTTGGTTGTCATTCTTTGTAATTTATCAGTTCGTCAAGCATTTTCGGGAGATCCGTGTCCATATTTTCGTCTGTGAACTGACAAGTTCCGACAGCTTTGTGACCGCCGCCGCCGTATTTGAGCATAAGTCTGCCGACATTCACATTTGAAGTGCGGTTAAGTATAGAATATCCCACAGCCGCGCTGCAGCCGTGACCGCCTTTGCCGTTTACGATCCATGCGGAAATGTTCTGCTCGGGATAAAGACTGTAGATAAGGAACCTGTTTCCGGAATATATCGGGTCAACGCCGCGCAGGTCGCTGATAATAACGTCTTTTTCAACGCGTGTATGAGCCCTTACCATTTCCTTGAATTTCTCCGCTTGTTCAAAGTAAACGTCTATTCTTTCTTTAACATCGGGCAGGGAAAGTATCTCGTCCGTATTCATTGTACGGCAGCAGTCGATAAGTTTTTCCATGAGCTGATAGTTAGAGATGGTGAAATTTCTCCATCTGCCGAGACCTGTTCTCGGATCCATAAGGAAACCCACGAGTATCCAGCCTGTAGGATTAAGTATTTCATCTTTTGTAAGGTTGCCGCTGTCGACTTTATCCACGGCGATCATCATGTCATCGTAGTGACCGAAGCGTTCCTTTCCGCCGTAGTAGTCATAAATGATCCTTGCGCAGGAAGGTGCTATACGGCTCTCGCCCTTATATTTGCCTTCAAGCTGATTGCGCTCGAATTCGCTGGAATGGTGATCGAACCAGAGTCCGCAGCCTTCCACAAACGGAACGTTTGCAAGGCAGTCATCTTCTGTTATCTCTATAAGCCCGTCCTGAAGATCCTTCGGGTGGGCAAATTTCCAATGATCTATGATACCGACGTCTTTAAGAAGAGCGCCGCAGGCAAGACCGTCAAAATCCGAACGTGTAACAAGTCTCATTTCAATACAACTCCTAAAACATATTCAAGACTGCATACACCGATGCAGTATATTATTGATTATACACTATTTTTTTTAATATTTCAATAGAAATTTTGTAGAATTCAAAAAAAGTTTATACATGGAACATAAAAACAGTTATTACTATTAATTTTCAGCATTTGAAAAATAAAAACCGCTTCCGTGCGGAAACGGTTTTTATCCTTTATATTTTGCAAGAGGATCAATATGCAACGCCCTGCCACTTCATTGCGTCGGCAACTTTCAGGAAGCCTGCAATGTTTGCGCCCATAACGAGGTTGCCCTCATGACCGTATTCCTTGGAAGCGTTGTATGCGTTGTGGAAGATATTTACCATGATATTTTTGAGTTTAGCGTCAACTTCCTCGAATGTCCAGCTGAGCCTTTCGCTGTTCTGGGACATTTCAAGACCGGATGTTGCAACGCCGCCTGCGTTTGCAGCCTTAGCAGGTCCGAACATTACGCCCGCAGCTTGGAACTTCTCGATAGCTTCCGGTGTGGAAGGCATATTTGCGCCTTCTGCAACAGCTATTACGCCGTTCTTGATAAGAGCGTCTGCGGATGCACCGTCGAGTTCATTCTGAGTAGCGCAGGGGAGAGCGATATCGCACTTGATGGTCCAGATGCCGCTGCAGCCTTCTGTGTAAGTTGCGCCTTTGACTCTGTTGACGTATTCCTTGATCCTTCCTCTTTCAACTTCCTTGATCTGCTTAACAACGTCAAGGTTTACGCCGTTAGGATCGTAGATATATCCGTTTGAATCGGAGAGAGCAACTACCTTTGCGCCAAGCTGTGTTGCTTTCTGTGTAGCGTAGATAGCAACGTTGCCGGAACCGGAGATAACAACAGTCTTGCCCTTGAAGCTTTCCTTCTTCATGCAGTTGAGCATTTCCTCGGTGAAGTAGCAAAGACCGTAGCCTGTAGCTTCTGTTCTTGCGAGAGAACCGCCGTAGGAAAGTCCCTTGCCTGTAAGAACGCCTGTGAACTCGTTGCGGAGCCTCTTATACTGACCGAACATATAGCCGATCTCTCTTGCGCCTGTACCGATATCGCCTGCGGGAACGTCGGTATCAGCGCCGATGTGCTTGGAGAGTTCCGTCATAAAGCTCTGGCAGAAAGCCATAACTTCTCTGTCGGATTTGCCCTTGGGGTCGAAGTCGGAACCGCCCTTACCGCCGCCCATAGGCAGACCTGTAAGGCTGTTCTTGAAGATCTGTTCAAAGCCAAGGAACTTGATAACTGAAGCGCAAACGGAGGGGTGAAGTCTGAGACCGCCCTTATAAGGACCGATAGCGGAGTTGAACTGGCAGCGGTAGCCGCGGTTGACCTGAACGTTGCCATTGTCGTCTATCCAAGAAACTCTGAACTGGATAAATCTTTCGGGTTCAACGATCCTGTCGATGATGCCGTTTGTCTCATAGGACTTATCCTTTTCAACTACGGGTTCAAAGGATTCCAGAACTTCTCTTACTGCTTGGAGAAACTCTTTTTCTCCGGGATTTCTTTTTTCCACTTTTTCGTACACGCCTTTGAGGTACTCATTTTTAAACGCCATTGTTTAGATCCTCCCATATTAAATTTTAAAAGATTTACACTGCGGTTTCCGAACGTCCGCAGCAGACAATATAATTATACACTATAAAGAAAGATTTTGCAAGAGTTTTTTAAAAAAAATCCAAAAAACGCAAAATTTTTCAAAAAACCCGATTTTTTTAATGATATTTGAAATATTTTTTACGGTTTGTTTCAAATGTTATGTAAAAAAAGCGTCCCGCGTGTGCGGAACGCTTAATTCTGTATAAAAAGTATTTACAAAGAATTATTTTTTAGAAAAACAAATTGCTCTGTATTGCCAAACAGCTCACCGGGCTGTTTGGCAAAGCTTAGGTCACAATAACTGTTAATGCCAAGGGGAACGCTCTCTCTTGCAGAGCGTTCCCCTCTTGCCGCTTGCAGCGGCAATTCACCCCTTTGCAGAGGCACCTTCGTAAAGGAGATTTCGCCATCTGCGGATGGCGACCAAAGGCTCTGCCTTTGGAATCCGCCAGCGCGGCTGCGCTGGATCAGCTTTTCGGGCAAGGTTTTGTTTTTCGTTTTTTTATTTTGTCCGCGCCTGTTTTTAGTTTTTTCGACAGACTAAAGCGTCCCGCGGTGTGCGGAACGCTTTTTGATAATGATAATTATTTACGCTCTGAAATCTTTTACTATCTCGTCCATTCTTGAAGCTTCCGATGCGACCGAACGCGCTATGTCCGCGCTTTCTACGGAAGTCTGTGAGTTCTGAGTGATGATAACGGATATCTGCTCAAGCTGACTCCTTACGGATTCGATAGCCTTGGTCTGACGGTCGGTAAGTTCCGCGATCTGCTTTGCGTGCGAAGCACTGCTCTCGGCAGTCTCCATAACGCCTTCCATTTTCTGAGCGGCTTTTTTGGCGATAGCAGTACCTTTTTCCACCGACTCGATGGAAGTCTGGATAAGCGTTGAAGTGTTCTGAACAGCTTCTGCGCTTCGGTTGGCAAGATTCCTTACTTCATCGGCAACTACGGCAAAACCTTTTCCTGCCGCGCCTGCTCTTGCAGCTTCAACTGCGGCGTTAAGGGCAAGGATATTTGTCTGGAACGCGATATCTTCGATCGTTTTGATAATGCTTTCGATCTTATGTGAGGATTCGGTGATCTCAGCCATTGCTTCAAGTATATTCTGCATTTCCTTGTTGCTTTCGTGAACAAGTTCCGTACTTCTGAGAGCGGATTCGGAAGCTTTTTCCGATTCGGAAAGTCCTCTTTCCGTTTCTGCGGAGATCTCTGCAACGCTTTCGGTAATTTCCGCAATAGTCTGTTCCTGTTCTTCCGCTGCGCTGTTTATCTTGTCGGCAACTTCAAGCATAAGACCCGATGTGCTGTTTACGCGCTCGGAGATCTCGGCGATATTCTGAACGACAGTTTTCTGGCGTTCGACCATTTCTTCGCCCTCGGACATCTGTTCCTTGACTTTTGTAAGGAGACGTTCCGTTTTGCTGCCGGCTTCTTCGGCTTCGCTTATGTATTTAAGGCTGCAGTTCATGAGATAAAGGATAAGAAATCCGCCCACATTTACGCCTACAAGACCTTTTACGATGGATTCCAGTCCTGCGTCGCTGTAGAAGAAAGATCTCATGAAAATTCCCAGTACCGAGGGGATATCCGCAAGCACCCACTGCAATATCACGTTTTTCTTATTGAAATATATCGCCGCGAGAGCCATTGACGCCACCATCAGCGGGAACATACTCTGGAGTTCGTGTTTCGCTGCGGAAATTATAACGATTATCAGCATCTGCGCAACGGAAAGTATAATGCCCCTTGTAGTTGTGGAAGTGCGGCTTTTCAATATGAACGTTGCCGCGCTCGCAGCGCCGCCTGCTATCAGAATGATGAGCGCGGGAACGACTGCTCCGGAAACGATATTGATGACGCCGAACATTATCACTACGATTATTACGGCTACAACATGGATAAGCACCATTTTTTCGGTAGCTTGCCTCTTTGAATCACTTTCCAAACTTGATAACCCTGACATAATGATCCTTCTTTCAGATAAAAATAGATTATTAATGGTAACATTATATCAAATTATTTCACTAATGTCAATGGAGTTAGTTAATTTATACAAAATTTTAAAAGTTTTGTCTTAATTGAACGAATATCTTTGATAATTTTTTTCGCCAAAATTTGTATTGCTTCTTGAAAAGTGGGGGAGAATGTGTTATAATTGATTTGAACAATGTCGGGGGGCGCTTTTTTATGCGAAAATATTTCAGCGAATATATCGCCGCCGTTCTCGCGGCTCTGGAAAATAATGAGACCAACTTTTCCGCTCTGAAAGAAGAACTTTCCGTTAAGATCGGTTTCATGCAGCATGAAAGACTTATCCATTTGCTGGTAACGATACTTTTTGCTTTGCTGCTGTTCCTGTGCCTTATTGCTTATTTCGTATCGGAAATAAGCGGACTTCTCGCTGCTTCGGCGCTGATGCTCGCACTGCTCATACCTTACATAGCGCACTACTACTTCCTCGAAAACGGCGTTCAGAAACTCTACAGGATATATGACAGCGTTTGTGAAAAACTTGAATGATCCCTTTGCCGGAACATAAAATCCATCTGTAATTGGAGGCTGCCATGAAAATTACCTCGGAAATGATACATGATGTTATCGAAAAAAAGGATATTTTTGTCGAATTTCAGCCTATTTATTCTTTGAATACAAAAAATATAATCGGTCTGGAAGCTCTTGCAAGAGGAAACTATCAGGGCGAGATAATTTCCCCTTATTTCCTGTTCAGTTACGCAAAGGAAACAGGCAGCGTACTTGACGTTGACAGACTTTGCCGTGAAAAAGCAATGAGCGCGTTCGCAAAAGAGGAGACCGCTCCCGCGCTTTTTGTGAATTTTGAGACTTCCGTGCTGAACGACGTTGTTCCCGGAAACGGCGAGATATTCAAGACCGCTTCCGAAAATAACATCAACCCCGAAAATATCGTTATCGAACTTAACGAATCCCATGTAAAAGACAGTTACGATCTTATGATGTTCGTTGATTTTTACCGTACAAAAGGTTTCCTTATCGCCCTTGATAACGTAGGTACGGGACTCGATACCATGAACAGGATAATGATGGTAAATCCCGACATCATAAAGATAGACCGCGCTATTGTCAGCAACATTGATTCCAACGCGTATAATCAGGAAGTTTTCAAGTCCATTATCAATACCGCAAAACAGATCGGCGCAATGACCGTTGCCGAGGGCGTTGAAACGGTGGACGAAGTTATAACCTGTATGCTTATGGGCGTGGATTATTTTCAAGGATTTTACTTTTCCCGTCCGGAACAGTTCAATTACCTTTTCTCCAACGAAACAAGGCTGAAACTCGAAGAAGCCGCACACAGGCTCAACCTCAGCATAAAGAAAAATCCCACCGCGGTGAACGTTCAGATAGAAACTTACACGCGCATAATAAATAATCTTGTTGAAACGCTTTCGACAGTTGATGAAAAGAATTATGACGATACACTTAAAAAGTATGTTTCCGAACATCATGAGATAGAGTGTGCGTTTCTAATAAATGAAAAAGGTTTTCAGATAACGGATACCGTTATGGATCCCGATACCGAGATACTTGAAGGTTACCACCCGGCTATACGCGGAGTAAATCATGACATAAAGAATTATTTTTATGCAATAAAGGAGCAGATAGAAGATCCTTTCATTTCCGGCTGGTACATATCCGCTGCAACGGGAAAAAGCTGCAAGACTATCTCTTCAAAGATCTACGATAAAGACGGCGGAATGATAGTTGTCTGTGTTGACTTGAAGAGAAAGTGATATATTTTTTGACAAATTGAAAATAAGCGCGGACAAACTAAATGGCGAAAAACAAAACTTTGTCCGAAAAGCTGGTCCAGCGCAGCTGCGCTGGCGGGGTCGAGGGGCGGAGCCCTCGTCGCGCTCCGCAGAGCGCGAAATTCCCCATACGAAGGCGCCTCTGCAAAGGGGTGAATTGCCGCCCAAAGGGCGGCAAGAGGGGAACGCTCTGCAAGAGAGAGCGTTCCCCTTGGCACTAACGATTAATTGTAATTCAATCCTTGCCAAACAGCCCGGTGAGCTGTTTGGCAATACAGAGCAATTTGTTTTTCTAAAAAATAGTCCGTTGTTTGACAACAAACTATATTATTCTTTATCGACAAACTGACCTCCGTTCGTTCAGAACGGAGGTCTTTTCTTTTCCCATATTGCGACCAAGCCGATAAGCCGGGTTTTGTCGTGTGCGGAGATCTATCTGGGCGGATCGTCGCCGAAACGCTCAAGCCGTCATAACGATACGCCTGCCGAGCAGACAATAACGTACCGTTCCAATCAGACGTTGCATCGGGTAGGGTTTACATGGCAGCGCGGTCTCCCGCGCTCCGGTGAGCTCTTGCCTCGCCTTTCCATCCTTACCGGAAAATTTCCCGGCGGTATATTTCTGTTGCACTTTCCCTAAGGTCGCCCTCGGCTGCCGTTAGCAGCTACCCTGCTCTGTGATGCCCGGACTTTCCTAACGCCGCAAAGGCGTTCGACCGCATAGCTTGCTCGCTTGGGATCACTTGTTCTTCGGCAGTGCGGGCTGCGCTGCGGAAGTTTGTGCCGGAACTGTTTTTACTGCTTGTCTTGTCCTTCTCACATCGGAAAGATTGCTTTGAAGTGATTCTTCTGTTTTTACAAGGATATCGTCAATATATTTGTTTGCGGCATTTCGGAGTTCTTTTGCTTTAGCCTGCGCCTGACCGATTATTTCTGCGGAACGCGCTTTTGCGGCTTTTGTTATTTCATCGTTTGAAACGATGACTTTTGCTCTGTCCTCGGCGCGGCGGATTATGGTATCGGCTTCTTTGTTGGCATCGGTGATGATGGACTGACGATCGCGGACGATCATTTTTGCCTGTTTTATCTCTTGGGGAAGATTAAGACGGATCTCGTTGATATAATCTCTCATCTGGTCGCAGTCTATTATTGATTTTTTTACCGAAAACGGTACAGATGCCGCGTTATCGAGGAGTTCGTCCATCATATCAAGAATATCGTCGATTATCATATTTACCTATCCTTTCTTTATGAACATGGAAACTACATGGTTTTTTTCATAAGTCTTGATCTTATATCTTCAAGTATACATTCGGGGACAAAGTGGCTTATATCTCCGCCGAATGAAGCTATCTGCTTTACAACGCTTGAAGAAAGGTACATATTTTCCGAACTTGTGGTCAGAAAGACCGTTTCCGCGCCGTCATAGAGTATCTTATTTGCGAGAGCCTGCTGGAACTCATACTCAAAGTCCGTAACGGCACGCAGACCTTTTATTATTGCACAGGCGCCTACCTGTTTCACGTAATCTGCAAGAAGTCCGTCCCATATGTCTATAACGACATTATCGAGATCGGCTGTTATTTTTTCTATCAGCATGACCCTTTCCACCGCAGTGAAGATGGGGTTTTTCAAAGCGTTTACCGAAACGAGAACTATCACCTTGTCAAAGAGCGCGGAAGCTCTCTGGATAATATCTCTGTGTCCGAACGTTACCGGGTCAAAACTGCCCGGGCATACAGCGATCCTTTTATTCATTATGCAGTCGTATCCCGAAGAACGGCGGGATACTTTTTACCTCCCTGAAAGTTATTGTTCCTGTAAATTTGCTTTAAAGACCGTGATACCGGTCTTTCCGTATCTGTATGTGCGGAAATTATGCAGTTTGCCGCAGTCGTCGGGCAGAACGAGATCTTTTTCGTGTTCGCACACTGCGATGCCTCTTTGTGACATATGGTCTGCCAGCAAAGGCAGAGCCTGCAAGATAAGATCCTTTCCGTAAGGCGGGTCGAGAAATGCTATATCAAATTCTTTCCTGCACATTCTGAGGTAATTTATGCTGTCCGAGACGATGACATCGGAACTGTCCTTAAATCCTGCCGAAGCTATGTTATCTTTTGTTATATCGGCGGAATTTCGGCTCGCGTCGACAAAAACGCAGTTTTTTGCACCTCTTGAAAGTGCTTCTATGCCGAGCTGCCCCGAGCCTGAAAACAAGTCGAGCACGGCTGCGCCTTCTATATCGAACTGGATAATGGAAAAGACAGCTTCTTTCACTTTATCCGTGGTAGGTCTTATATCTTTTCCGTCGGGTGTCCTGAGCCGTCTGCCTCTTGCTGATCCTGTTATAACGCGCATAATTACCATTCCTCAATAAAAATACCTTTATATTATACACCATATTTTCCGATTTGTAAACACATATTTCAGATTTATTCTGTAAATTTTCACTCCCGTCATTATTTCGGCAAAATGTTTGCGCGCCTTACGGCGCGCAAAGGCGAGTTATTCTATCTTTATATCCGACGCGTCGGCAACGTCATAGTCAAGATCGTTTGTGAAATCGAATATATCCTCATCTTCCGTTTCCTGACTTTTATCGTCAAAATATCCGAGTCCGCCCATATCCAGAGAGGAAGTGTCTATCTCCTCGCTTGTCTGAACGGGCTTATAAGCTGCTGCGGAAGCCTGTTCCTGTTCGTAAAGAACTTTTTCTGCGTTGAGGGAAGCGGTATCTATTTCTTCGCTTGTCTGAACGGGTCTGTAAGCAGCCGCAGAAGCCTGCTCCTGCTCGTAAAGCGTTTTTTCCGCGTTAAGGGAATCCGTATCAATGCCTTCTCCCACGTCAACGGGCTTGTAAGCCGCTGCGGAAGCTTGTTCCTGCTCATAAAGAGCCTTATCGGTGTCGAGAGAACCCGTATCAATTCCTTCGGCGGCGTTTACGGGTCTGTATGCGGCAGCGGAAGCGGCTTCCTGCTCGCGGAGGATCCTGTCCGTATCGAGACTGTCGGTGTTTATTTCGCCTGAACTGTCGATATTTGCGGGCTTTGAAGGCTCGGGCTCTTTGGGTTTTTCCTGTGTTTCTGGGGCAGATTTTTTAGCGGGCTTTGCAAAGAAATCATCGGGCTGTACGGGCTGTGAAATGTTCATGTAACCGTTTGCGCTCGGGGCATAATTTGTTTCGGAGAAGCCGTTTTCTTGCGCGGGAGCGGTATTTTCCGCCGCAGAAGGTGTTTCACCGTATGCGGGGATATCTTGAGGATATCCGTTAGGGTCGGCATAGGGAACATCGCCGTTCTGCTTTTGTTTCCTTGAATTATGCAGAACGAAAAATACTATCGCAGCGGCTGCCGCGATCAGTATAAGTCCTATCGCAAGGCTTATATATGCGCTGTTCGTATCAAAAAGCACAAGATCATACATAACGATATGCGTTTTTGCCTCATCACGTCCGCCCTCGAAATATTCCGCTTCATCGAACCAGTCCAGCATATATCCGAGAAGTTCGGGATCCAGCGGCTGAGCCTTTGCTATAAAAGCCATTTCGGGGAATTCAACATCTTCGTTCCCGTCCAGATATTCATATGTAGCGTCGCATATATCATACATAAGTTCACGGTCTGCTTCTTTTGATACCGACACGGAGACGAACATTTCATTTTCCCAATCCTCATCGTTTATCAGCGGCATGATGAAATATTCTCTTGATGTATAGGAAGAAGTTTCTATGCCCATTGTAGTATTTGTTGTAGTTTCGCCTGCATAGCAGTCATATATATTTGCGATATAGCCTGCGGTCATATCGCCTTTTTTTATATCTGCGATACTTTCAAAATTGAAGTCGGGCATAGTGCCGTTGATCTTTATGATATCGGAAACTCCCGACACGGTCATTATTGCTCCTGTTATTGCCAAAACAGCTGTTAATATGACTATTCTTATTTTATTCATTCAAACATTGACCCCTTTCGCAATTACCGTTTAACATTACAGCAATTGATTTACATTTTATCACATTTTTTTTATTTTGTCAATGATTTTTACGAAATTTTTAACATATTTTAAATTGTGATTTGGCGAGCTTTTCTTGAATTACGGGAAAAAGTGTGATATAATACAATTATAAATCACGAAAGGATCCGCTTTATGAACGAAAGACTCCCTTATCTCCGCGAGAAAACTTCAAAACTTACTCTTTCTCCCGGCGTTTACCGTATGCGGGATAAAAATAACGAGATAATTTACATCGGAAAAGCTAAAAACCTCCGTAACCGCGTTACAAGCTATTTCCGCGAAAATCCCGACCATACGCCCAAAGTCGCAAAAATGGTCTCCCATGTCTACGACTATGATTTTATCGTAACCGACAGCGAGTATGAAGCCCTTGTGCTCGAATGTTCGATGATAAAACAGCATATGCCCAAATATAATATCCTTCTGAAAGATGACAAGGGTTACAGCTTCATTAAAATTTCCGATGAGGAATTTCCCCGCATAACTGCCGAAATGCAGAAAAACGGCAGCGGTACATTCCTCGGTCCGTATACAAGTACATTTGTCACTAAACAAACCGTTGAGGAAGTCAATAAAGTGTTCTCCCTTCCTACTTGCAGGAGAAAATTCCCCGCCGATATCGGCAAATACCGTCCTTGCCTTAATTTTCACATAAAACGCTGCATGGGCGTTTGCACAGGCTGCATAAACGCCGACGAATACAGGAACATCATTTCACAAGCCGAAAATTATATCCGCAACGGTTCCGAAGCTTCGGTGGAGATACTTACCGAACAGATGAATGCCGCTGCCGAAGAACTGGATTTTGAACTTGCCGCAAGGTTAAGAGACAGGATATCCGCCATAAAACGCGCTGCCGACGATCAGAAGATCATTGACGAGGATATGCGGGATACCGATATCATTGCCATGGCGCAGAACGGGGAAAATTCCTGTATCGCGGTACTTATGTACCGCAAAGGCAGACTGTTCGACCGCGCGGAATATGACCTCGGCGCACCCGATAACGAGGAAAATATGCTTGAGGATTTTGTTCTGCAATACTATTCGGACGGTGAAAAAATTCCCCGCGAAATAATTATCGAGGAGGAACTTCCCGATACTGATATGGTCGAAAAGATCCTTAGAGAAAGAAAGGGCGGGGCAGTGGATATTTCCTCCAAAAAGCGGGGAAAAGGTCTGCGGCTTCTGATGATGGCAAAAGCCAACGCCGAGGACAGCCTTGCCATAAAAGTCGGCAGAACGGGAAAAGAGATCGCCGCGCTCGAAGCACTGGGAAAACTTCTTGGACTTCCCGAACCGCCGTATTACATCGAAGCGTACGATATTTCCAATCTGGGAAGTTCCTCAATGGTCGCGGGAATGGTAGTTTTCGAGAACGGCAGACCGCTGAAAAAAGCATATAAACGTTTTTCCATAAAAGAGACAAAAATACAGAACGACTATGCAAGTATGAGGGAAGTCCTTGAACGCCGTTTCAGACATTACAAGGACGATCATGAGACAGATGAAGGTTTTACACGTTTGCCGGATCTTATACTTCTTGACGGCGGAAAAGGTCAGGTGAACGCCGTTGCGCCTATCCTGCGGGAAATGGGGATAGATGTTCCGCTTTTCGGCATGGTAAAGGACGGAAATCACCGCACGCGTGCGATCGCCACATCTGGTTCCGAAATAGCTATTTCGGGTACAAAGTCGGCATTTATGCTTGTTACAAGGATACAAGACGAGGTGCATAGATTTTCCATAACCTACCAGCGGAAAAAGCACGGCAAAACAAGTTACGAGAGCGGTCTTACAAAAATAAAGGGGATAGGCGAGAAAAAAGCGCAGAAGCTTTTCGGAGCATTCAAGACAAGGGAGGAGTTCAAGAAAGCGTCTCCCGAAGCTATTGCAAAAGCCGCAGGCATAAACGCGGAACTTGCGGAACAAGTTTGGGAATATGTACAGAATGAACTTTGAAAGGGAATATTTTCCGCAGTGCTCAGCTTGTCGAAAAAGTTTTTAACAATTTTGCGCGCAGCGCAAAATTGAAAAGCTGGTCCAGCGCAGCCGCGCTGGCGGGGTCGAGGGGCGGAGCCCTCGCCGCCGTCCGCAGACGGCGGAACTCCTAATGCCTTTAGGAGCTCCGCAGGGGGTGAATTGCTGTCGCAGACAGCAAGAGGGGGAAGCCCTGCGATAGAGGGCTTCCCCCTTGAACTAACAAATTTTTTCAAATTTTACCTTGTCAAACAACCCTGTGAGTTGTTTGACAACGAACTATACTATATCTTTGCAAATGCTCTTTTCAGTTTCTCGGCTTGCAGCGTACGAGCCGCCTTGATGCCTTGTCCGTATACATTAGATCGTCCGATAATTTTATCAGTTCGTCAACAGTCGCGCCTTTGGGAGAATGACAGGTTATGCCGAGACTGGCACCGACTTTGTAAGGCTTTCCTGAACTACCGTTGTACCTGTTGATATATTCGTCGAACCTGTTCCTGAACTGCTCGGAATATTCTTCCTCCGACATATTTATAACGCCCGCAACAACAAATTCATCGCCGCCGAAACGCGCGCATACCTCATCGTTTACCGCAGCATAACTCAGTGCCGCCGCAACGGTCTTTATAGCGTTGTCGCCCTCCGCATGACCGAAGTTGTCATTTATGTATTTGAGTCCGTCCAGATCTGCGGAAACTATCGATATTATACTGTCGGTATCATCGGGATCGTTTACAGCCTTTTCGTATTTTGGCAGAACAAGCTGATAAAAACCGCGGCGGTTGAAAAGATCCGTCAGGGGATCGTAAATGTAAATGCGTTCCATGGCGGTATACATCCTGACGTTGCCGAAACCGTTGCCGAAAGTCTCGGAAAGCTGCTGTATACATTCATAGAATACTATGCTTATGTTCATGTTCATGCAAAGATATCCCAGCGGAACGTTAAGATAATGGAGCGATGAGAATATAACAGGTGTTTCCATATCTATATATTTGGTGAATTCCGGAACGATATCCTTTCTGTCGAACTCGATAACTTCGGTGCTCGGGTCAAAGTGGTAATGGAAAAGTCCTCTGTATACCATCAGCATTTTATCTGTAAAGGGTTCATCTACATTTATGTCCGTGTCTGCGGAACCGTTTACCATTTTTACATCAAGAGCATTTGTATTCAGACAGCAGAACGAATCGTTGAACATTTCCTTTCCGTCAAGTCCCTCGTAGATGAGTTCGGGCTTTCTTACGCTGCTTATATAGGAAATGATGTCGTTCATATCGCTGACGCGCTGCTGATATCCGTCAAGGCGGTCGTGCAGTTCGCGCATCATAACGGTGGAATCGTTTGCTTTCCTTTTAACGCAGCCGCAGGACTGAGATTTTACCATTTCAAAGCTTACGACAAATTCTTCGGGAGTTTCTCTGCCGTTGAAAGCGTCGTCGAAGATGTCCATGATCTTTTCGCACATTTCTGTGCAGCCGCTTCGGCAGGTGGTAAGTCTCGGGGTGTGGTATTCTTCGTCCTCGATACCGTCGAAGCCCGAGACTATGATGTCATCGGGAACGGAATAGCCTTTGTCGGATATAACGCTGCAAGCGGTTATTGCCATTGTATCGTTGCTGCAAATTATTGCTTCGGGGAGTTCGCTGCCGGGGCGCAGGAACTTCTGCATAACTCCTCTTGTGGGGTAATCCCAGAAATCGCCGTATCCTACGCGGTCGGGGTCATAGGGTATGCCCTGTTCGGCGAGGACTTTTTTATATATGTTCAGTCTTTCTTCGGAAAAGCTGTTGCCTTCGATGCCTGCGATGAAGTTTACTTTAGTGAGTTGGTGGTCTACAATGATATGTCTTACGATCTTTTCAAAGCAGTCGCCGTAGTCGTAATGTGCATATATGCAGCCGTCAACGGGGCGTTCCACGGCAATTATGGGAACATTATGCTTTAAAGCCTCCTTGGCGATATCGTTGGCAACGTCCTTGCTTTTGAGCAGTTCGCTGAAAAGTATAACGGCGTCAATTATATCGTAGTCCATGAGTTTAAAAACGTAATTTTCGCCGTTATCGTTGCGGCTGTTGCCGTACAGAGCGGTGCAGGTCTGATATACGAAAAGCGAATAGCCTTTTTTTATCGCGCTTTTATTCAAAGCGGTGATATACCTGAAAGAAGTTCTTTCATAGGCTTTAGGCAGGCACACGGCGATAATTTTTTTCCCGTTGAACATTTCCTTTCCCCCATACATAAATAATTCGGTACAGACCGGAGAACAGTTACAAAAAGTTATCGAAACTCAATAATATTTTAACACAAAAACAAAAAATTGTCAAATAATTATCAGGCATTTTATTAAACTTTTTAGCGATATTTTATTACTGCTTTATTAATTAAAGTTTTCCCTTGCACATGGTGTTATTTATGCAAAATTTTTGCTGTGATGAAAACGAAAAACCGGAAAAAGCATTTCAGCCATTTCCGGTTTTAACTGGTGCGAGTAATGGGACTTGAACCCATACGTCATACGACACACGCCCCTCAAACGTGCCTGTCTGCCTATTCCAGCACACTCGCAAGCCGTCTTATGTTCAACGACTTAATTATTATATCACAGTGCAAAAGGTTTGTCAAGGCTTTTTCAAAGGTTTTTATGAATTTTCTGTAAATCATTTTCCGAAAATTTTTCAAGCAGGAATTTTGCAACGCTGTTATCGTTGTTACCGCCGATAACTCCGTCCGCAAGTGCTTTCAATTCGGGGGAAGCGTTTTCCACCGCGTAACATTCGTCCGCCGCACGGAACATTTCCGTATCGTTTATCCCGTCTCCGAAAACGACAAGCTTATCCGCGCCGAGATATTCTTTCAGCTGCAGCACCGCATTTGCCTTGTTGGCTTTGACGGGAAGTATCTCTAACCACTGATCGCCGCTGTAAATGTCAAGCCCGTAAATGCAGTGGAAATGTTCTTTCAGTTCATTGTATGCCTTGCTCATCGTTCCCGCGTCGTCTATGCAGGAGAAATAGAACATTTCTCCTTGGAGCATATCCTTTCCCGAAGAGGGACGGTGGCGCGGATCGTCTTTTCGGGTATCAAGGAAATCCTTCATGCCCCTTGTAAGCTTTTCCGGAACGTAAGAAAATTTTTCCTCGCTGCCCATCATTGAATATATCAGCGGCGAAATGCCGTGTTCTGACAGCAGAGCATAAATTTCTTCCGCTTCATCATGGGTAAAAACGTTTTTTACATGGCGTTCTCCCGTGGTGCTGTCTATTATGAACGCTCCGTTGTTCACGATAACGGGATATTTTGTTTTCAATCCGTCCGTAACTTTCCGCGCCGTTATTATTGAGCGCGCCGTTGCATATGAGAACATCATGCCTTTATCCGTAAGTCCGTTTATGATCTCAAGACTTTCGCGGGAAACATTCTGTCCGCTCGTAAGCAAAGTTCCGTCAAGGTCGGATATGTAAAGAGTTCCTGCCATAGATCCTCCTTAAAATAAACGGGACGATATGACTCGTCCCGCAAAATTACTTTTTGGAAAAATGTTCGTTGAGCTTTGAAACAAGATCGCTCGGATCTACACCGTGTACCGCACAGGCTTCCGCAATGCTCTCTCCTCTCGATGAGGGACAGCCGAGACAATGCATTCCCATTGCAAGGAAAAACGGAGCCGTTTCACTGTCGGTATCAAGTATATCCCCGATAATGGTATCTTTTGTTACCTGCATTTTAAATTCCTCCCGTATTTGTTATATGTATATTATAACCCGTTTCCGTAAAAATTGCAATACATATTTTTGCCTTTTTTTCTTTTGCATATGGTAAAAGATCGAAAAACTATTGCATTTTTAAAGAAACAGTGATATAATAACAATAATTATATTTTGGAATGAGGTCTTTTTATTGAGTATCATTGATAAACTCGAACGTAAATTCGGGCGCTTCTATATCTCTAATTTTATGCTTTATATCATTATAGGAACGGCTGTTGTGTTCGCTTTTCAGTATCTGTTCCCGACGCTGCCGATATATGAATATCTTACATTTGACCGCAGCGCGATACTTCACGGTCAGATATGGCGGCTGATAAGCTTTATTTTCGTTCCCGAAAACGCCGGTCCTATAGGTATGCTGTTCTGGCTGTATCTTTACTGGCTGTTCGGCACGGATCTTGAAAACTATTGGGGAAGTTTCCGCTTCAATGTTTACTACTTTTCCGGAATGTTATTCGCAATTATCGCAGGTTTCATCACGGGATATGCAACAAATCAATATCTTAACCTTTCGCTGTTCCTTGCAATAGCTGTCCTTGATCCCAACAGGCGGCTGCTTCTGTTCTTTTTTATCCCCATAAAAATGAAATGGATGGCGATTGCCTACGCAGTCCTCATAGCAGCGGACTTTATCCCGCTTTACGCGCTGTCCCTCGCAATAAGCGAACATCTTCCCTTCGGATATTTTGTCCGGATCATGAACTCGTATTGGGATGTACGCATATCAATAATCTTATCGCTGCTGAACGTTGCATTGTTTTTCGGCGGAGGACTTTTCCGCAGGATACGTGATAAATTCCGCTACAGGAAAGTCCGCAAAAATTTTAAGAAAAACATAAAAATGACGAGCTTCAAAGACGATGAATGATCTACTATCATCAAAGAAGCCCGTCAGTAAAGTTACTTCAGCTTTTTCCTGCCGAACCAGTAGTAAAGGAACGTCCTGAACCCTAATTTCTTGTACCACCAGTCCAGTCTTGTGTAATGTATGAAAACTTCGTCACAGCCTTTTCCCTTGATATCGGACATCGCCTTTGCCACCATTGCAAGCCCGATGCCGTTCCTGCGGGCTTCGGGGATAACTCCCACGCAGCCTATCATGCCTATGTTTTTTCCGTCGGTATTTATAATAGTATCGGCGTTGAGGTCGATTATGCAGAAGCCTACGATCTTTCCGTCACGCTCGGCGGTAAAGACGGGACTTCCGAGTTCAAAATATTCGAGCCAGTATTCATCGACTTTGTATACCGCTTCAAGGAGTTCTTTGCGCTTATTTTCGGGGCAGTAACCGAATGTTACATCGGAGGGATATGCGGGTATGCTGTCATCGGAATAGCCGGAAAGTTCCGTTCTCATTTCTATGCAGCCGTCGGAAGCTTTGTAGCCGTGATCTTCAAAGAATTTACAGTGCATATCGTTCCACTGTTCTTCGGGAGTGACCGCGCCTATGAACAGCCCCGAATCGTTCCCGCCAAGAACTGCCAGATCGGAACCGCCTGCAGCTATAGCTTCTTCGCTTTTGCGGAGCAGTTTGCCGCCTATGCCTTTTCCGCGGAACTCGGGTTCAACGCAGATAAGGCGTATGCAATTGTTATGCACTGCGGAAAAGCCGACGGGTCTGCCGTTTTCATAGTGGGTGAAGATCTCGCAGTTTTCAGCGTCAAGGAGTTTAAAAAAAGTTTCCTGTCCCATTGCGAGGTCGGGGAAGCAGCTTAAAAACAACTCATATATCATATTATCCATAATTTGCCGCATATCCTTTCGGGGGTAGTCCCTATAATTTTACATAATTGCCTGAATTATATTATATAACGTCACAAGCAATGTGTCAACGGTTTTAATGAAGTTTTACGGTGATTTTAAAAAAATTCTGCTTTTTCAACTATATTTTTAAATTTGAAGAGAATCTATTGTAATTTATGTATAAAAGTGATATAATGTAATAAGTCAGTCTGTCGAGAAAATGAAAAATCGGCGCGGACAAACTAAAAAACGAAAAACAAAACTTTGCCCGAAAAGCTGGTCCAGCGCAGCCGCGCTGGTGGGGTCGAGGGGCAAAGCCCCCGTCGCCGTCCGCAGACGGCGAAACTCCTTTGCCTTCTGAAACGGAGAGTGGGGTGAGAAAACGCGACAGCGTTTTCGAGGGGCGGCGAACATGACCGCCGCCCCTTTCTGAGAAATTTTAACTTTATTTTGCTTTCAAAACAGTCCGGTGGACTGTTTTGAACAAAGCAAAATTAGTTCGTTTCAAAACAGAGTAATTTGTTTTTTTAAGAAAATCCGTTGTTTGACAACAAACTACATTGTACTTTATCGACAAGCTGTGTAATAAATATTATTTTGCGAAAGGGGTATGACTGTGGCTGAAAATGAAGCTTTGCGTTGTCCGGTGTGCGGAAAGGAACTGCCCGACAGTTTTGTTTGTGAATGCGGATATGACCGCAGGAACAATGAGATCATTGTAAAGACCGTGAAAAACGATGCGGCTCTTTACAGAATGCTGTCGGACTCGGATACATATTTTGCTAAAAAGAATTACAATGAAGCCTATATCGGTTATACTTCCGTCCTTGACGCGGATCCGCACTGCAACAAGGCTGTTTTCAGAGCAAATATAATTAGTCAGTACCTTATGTATGAGACTTCTTCGGTGTATCTCGGCTCGGATCCTTTCTTTGAAAGAACGGGCGAAATGATAACCGCTGCCATCGAAAACAGCAAGGATACAAAATTTATCCTGATGATGTGCAAAGATACTCTCGATCTTATAGAATATGTGAGCGAGTATGAGAGAAAATATGCGCTTTCACATAAAAATGAGCATAATGCTTCGGAGTATATCAAACATATGCTCAAACTTTTAAAGTGTACGCAGCTGATAATGAAATGCATTATCTGCGTGAATGACGAGAGTTATTCCTTCGTGGCAATGAAATGTTACTCGACAAGTTCGGAAATATACGACAGGCTCTCAAAGGGAATGGAATACTATAAAGTAAGCGAAAGATCAGATGACAGCGAAGCGGCGGGAACGGATATCATGCTCAGGGAAATGAGCGTTTCCGAAAAAGAGAACGCCGAACAGATCTTCGGAGATATAAGCGATATCCGAAGGAGAATACTTAAAAGTGCCGACGACGACCTTTACGGAAAGCTGAAAGCACTCGATAAAGATCATACAGAGATAAAGACAGACGGGCTTTCCGAAGAACTCAGGCGGGAAGAACACGAAAAATGGAGAAAAAATAACGAAAAAGAATTCACATCCGCCGATAAGATGAATATGATCTTCGGGATACTTTCAAAAACTTTCTTCGTTTTTTCGGGAGTCATGTTGCTGATATTCATTTTCATAGTACTTTTATATGATGAAGCAGTGGGGATAATAATAGGTTCGGCGGCGGTATTTGCGGCGCTGGGAGGAGTTTTCACGGCACTTGAAAAATTCTTCGGCAAAAGAAGAAGTTTCTATGCGGGAATTGTCTGCGGCGATATCGGCGAGGAAGAGATAGGCGAAAAATTGCGTGCATAATGTTTTGGAAATGTTAAATAATTGTTAAATCCCGCGTGAAAAGCACTTTTTTTGAAATTTTTTGAGGAAAAATTTTCGGAAATGCTTGACATACGGGGTTTTTGCGTGTATAATAAGTGAGTATGCGGCTTTTTTGATATGGAGCCGGGTATGATATTCAAGGAAAGGAGAGAAAATATGCCAACCTTTAACCAGTTAGTACGCAAGGGAAGAACTGTTCTGGAAAAGAAATCCACAGCTCCTGCGCTCCAGAAAGGCTATAACTCCAAGAAGAAAATAGCTATCGATCAGAGCGCTCCCCAGAAGAGAGGCGTTTGTACTGCCGTAAGGACCGCTACACCTAAAAAGCCTAACTCCGCTATGAGAAAAATTGCCAGAGTAAGACTTACAAACGGTACAGAAGTTACCGCTTATATCCCCGGTATCGGTCATAACTTACAGGAGCACTCCGTCGTTCTTATCAGAGGCGGACGTGTAAGGGACCTCCCGGGTGTGCGTTACCACATCATCAGAGGTACGCTGGACGCTCAGGGCGTTGCCAAGAGAAATCAGGCTCGTTCCAAGTACGGCGCTAAGAAGCCTAAGGCAGGCGCGGCTAAGTAATTTCCGCAAAGCCTAAATTTTATTCAGACTCATTGAAACCGCATCATGATTTATGCGGAGCAATTCATTATTATAGATGGATGCCTCTGCATTGGTCGTGCGTGTCATCACCCGATAGGGTGTGGTGAAGCGAGTACCTGTGATAGCATTTAATATGAAGGAGGGAAGTATTGTGCCAAGAAGAGGTAATATTGCAAAACGTGAGGTTTTGTGCGATCCTGTATACAATTCCGAGATCGTAACTCGTCTTATCAATAACATAATGCTCGACGGCAAGAAGGGCGTTGCCCAGAAGATCGTTTACGGAGCATTTGAGATCGTTGCCGACAAGACAGGCAAGGACGCTCTCGAAGTTTTTGAGCAGGCTCTTGAAAATATCATGCCGCTGCTGGAAGTAAAGGCAAGACGTGTGGGCGGTTCCACATATCAGGTGCCTATGGAGGTAAGACCCGAAAGACGTCAGACCCTCGGTCTGAGATGGCTTACCACCTACGCAAGAGCAAGAAGCGAAAGAACTATGAAAGAAAAGCTTGCAAATGAGATAATGGACGCTGTAAACGGACTTGGCGGAGCCTGCAAGAAGCGTGAGGATACTCACAAGATGGCAGAAGCAAACAAGGCTTTCGCACATTACCGTTGGTAACAGCTGCGTGACGATCCCCATACAAGGGGATCTGATTGGAGGAAAAAATTATGCCAAGAGATTGTTCACTTGAACAAACCAGAAATATTGGTATAATGGCTCACATTGATGCCGGAAAAACCACCACGACCGAGCGTATCCTGTTTTATACCGGTGTAAACCATAAAATGGGCGAAACTCACGAGGGTGCCGCGACAATGGACTGGATGGCGCAGGAGCAGGAAAGAGGTATCACAATTACTTCTGCCGCTACTACTGCCCACTGGGCGGGTCATAGGATCAATATAATTGACACTCCGGGCCACGTTGACTTTACAGTTGAAGTTGAGCGTTCACTTAGAGTTCTTGACGGCTCTGTAACGGTTTTCTGTGCCAAGGGCGGTGTCGAGCCTCAGTCTGAGACCGTATGGCGTCAGGCTAACAAATATATGGTTCCCCGTATGGCTTATGTAAATAAAATGGACATTATGGGCGCCAATTTCTATCATGTCGTTGATATGATGCTTGACAGACTTAAATGTAATGCCGTTCCGATCCAGCTCCCTATCGGCTCGGAAGAATCCTTCAAGGGTATCATTGACCTTGTTGAAATGAAGGCTTACGTTTATTACGATGACCTTGGAAAGGATATCCGCGTTGAGGAGATCCCTGCGGATATGACCGACAAGGCTAACGAATATCACGAAAAACTCCTTGAAGCCGTTGCCGAACAGGACGACGACATCATGGAAAAATATCTCGGCGGAGAAGAACTCACTATCGAAGAGATAAAGCGCTGTATCCGTAAGGCTACTATAGCTAACGAAATGGTTCCCGTTACCTGCGGAACTTCTTACAAGAACAAGGGCGTTCAGAAACTCCTTGACGCTATCGTTGACTATATGCCTTCTCCGCTTGACGTTCCCGCTATCAAGGGCGTTAACCCCGATACGGGCGAGGAAGAGGACAGACCTTCTTCCGACAGCGAACCCTTCGCGGCTCTCGCATTCAAGATCGCTACAGACCCGTTCGTAGGAAAACTCTGCTATTTCAGAGTTTATTCCGGTACGGTCGACGCAGGCGCTACCGTTCTCAATGCTACAAAGGATAACAACGAAAGAATGGGACGTATCCTTCAGATGCACTCGAACCACAGAAAGGATATCGAGACTTGCTATTCCGGAGATATCGCCGCTTGCGTAGGACTCAAAAACACAACAACGGGCGATACTCTCTGCGATCCCAAAGCACCTATTATCCTTGAATCCATGGAATTCCCCGAGCCTGTTATCCAGCTCGCTATCGAGCCTAAGACAAAAGCAGGTCAGGAGAAAATGGGCATCGGTCTTTCCAAGCTTGCCGAGGAAGACCCCACATTCAGAACATGGACGGACGAGGAAACAGGTCAAACCATCATCGCAGGTATGGGTGAACTCCACCTTGATATCATCGTTGACCGTCTGCTTAGAGAATTCAAGGTAGAAGCCAACGTCGGCGCACCTCAGGTCGCTTATAAGGAAACTATCAAGAAGTCCGCAGATGTGGATCACAAGTATGCTCGTCAGTCCGGCGGTAAAGGTCAGTACGGTCACGTTAAGATCATCGTTGAACCTAACGAACCCGGCAAGGGCTACGAGTTCACAAATGCTGTTGTGGGCGGCGCTATTCCTAAGGAATATATCCCCGCTGTAGACAAGGGTATCCAAGGCGCAATGAAGGCAGGCGTTCTGGCAGGCTATCAGGTAGTTGACGTAAAGGTAAAACTTTACGACGGTTCTTACCACGAAGTCGACTCCTCCGAAATGGCATTCTCCATCGCCGGTTCAATGGCGTTCAAGGAAGCTATGAGGAAAGCAGATCCGTGTATCCTTGAACCTATCATGAAGGTCTCCGTATTCGTTCCCGAAGATTTCATGGGTACGGTAATAGGCGACCTTAACTCCCGTCGCGGACAGATTCTCGGTCAGGAAGTAAACAGCGGTACTGCTCAGGTAGACGCGCTCGTTCCGCTTTCCGAAATGTTCGGTTACTCCAACGACCTGCGTTCAAAGACACAGGGACGCGGAAACTACACTATGGAGCCCCACAGCTATATCGAAGTTCCGAGATCCATTGCCGAGAAGATCATGTCTACAAGAAATAAGGGCAATGAATAAAATTTCGGAAAAAATTCTATAAAATTTTAAGAAAACACTTGCAATTTTTTATCAAATCTGATAAAATAATGAATGTAAGTATTCTCATTATATTTAAAGGAGGAAAATTCCAATGGCAAAGGCTAAATTTGAAAGAACAAAACCCCACGTTAATATTGGTACTATCGGTCACGTTGACCACGGTAAGACTACTCTTACAGCTGCTATAACAAAGTACCTCTCCCTGAAGGGTCAGGCTCAGTTCGAGGATTATGCAAACATCGATAAGGCTCCCGAAGAGAGAGAAAGAGGTATCACGATCAATACCGCTCACGTTGAGTATGAGACCGACAAGCGTCACTATGCTCACGTTGACTGCCCGGGTCACGCTGACTATGTTAAGAACATGATCACAGGTGCGGCTCAGATGGACGGCGCTATCCTCGTTGTTGCTGCAACAGACGGTCCTATGGCTCAGACCAAGGAGCACCTGCTGCTTGCTCGTCAGGTTGGCGTTCCTTATATCGTAGTATT
>CANQPX010000005.1 GCA_947625915.1 uncultured Clostridia bacterium | reverse complement strand
TGATGAAATTCTGTTTTAAAATATCACAAAAGGAACGGTGATAAAATGAAAATACTTGTAGTAGGCGGCGGCGGACGCGAACACGCTATCATTATGAAACTTGCGGAAAGCAAGCGCGTGGAAAAACTTTTCTGCGCTCCGGGAAACGGCGGTATCTCACGTTATGCGGAGTGCTTTGACGTGAAAGCCACCGACATTGACGGGATCGTTGCTCTTGCCAAAAAGCTTGCAGTGGATATGGTAGTTGTTGCTCCCGATGATCCGCTTGTTATGGGAATGGTGGACGCTCTTAATGCAGAGGGCTTCATGACTTTCGGACCGAACAAAGCCGCAGCAATTATCGAAGGCAGCAAAGTTTTCTCCAAAGATCTGATGAAAAAATACGGGATCCCCACAGCGGCATATGAAACTTTCACCGACGCGGAGAAAGCGATCTCCTACATAAAAAAACAGGGAAAATATCCCGCTGTCGTAAAAGCGGACGGACTTGCTCTGGGAAAAGGCGTTATAATTGCACAAAATGAGCAGGAAGCCGCAGATGCGGTGCGTTCAATTATGGAAGATAAGATCTTCGGCGAAAGCGGTTCAAAGCTTGTTGTTGAGGAATTCCTCACCGGACCGGAAATTTCCGTTCTGTCATTTACCGACGGAAATATAGTCGTTCCAATGGTCTCATCAATGGATCACAAACGCGCTCTTGACGGCGATCAGGGGCTTAACACAGGCGGAATGGGAACTGTTGCGCCAAATCCGTTCTACACCGAAGCAGTTGCAAAGGAATGTATGGAAAATATTTTCCTGCCAACGATAAACGCCATGAAAGCCGAGGGAAGGACGTTCAAAGGCTGCCTTTACTTCGGACTTATGGCGACTCCCGACGGCGTAAAAGTTATCGAATACAACTGCCGTTTCGGAGATCCGGAAACGCAAGTCGTTCTGCCGCTTCTGGACACCGACCTTGCGGATATTTTCGAGGCGGTCTATAAGGGAACGCTTTCGGATATTGACATCAAGTGGAAAAACGAGTGCTGCTCCTGCGTTGTAATGGCAAGCGGCGGCTATCCGAAAAAGTATCCAACAGGCTTGGAGATAAGCGGTCTGGACGATAAGGGGCAAACGGAAGGCGTTTTCGTTTATCATGCGGGAACGAAATTCGCGGACGGAAAATTCCTTACATCTGGCGGACGCGTTCTTGGAGTTACGGCAACGGGAGAGAACCTCAAAGCTGCGCTTGAAAAGTCCTATAAGGCTGTAGAAAAGATACATTTTGATAACGCTCATTTCCGCAAAGATATCGGAAAACGCGCGCTGTCGGCAAAATAAAGAATAAACTCAAACGGGCGGGAGCATGGCTTCCGTCCGTTCAAGTTTTTAAGGATAGAAATATATTCAGCTTGTCGATAAAGTATAATATAATTTGTTGTCAGACAACAGATCGTTTTTCTAAAACAATAATATTTTTTGCGGGATAATGACCTTGAATTCTGACGGCAAATGAGGTATAATGTTTTTAGCAGTTTTTTTGGGAGGTTTTGAAATGAGATTCAGACCATGCATAGATATACATAAGGGAAAAGTAAAACAGATAGTGGGCGGCAGCCTTGAGGACGGCAGCGGCTCCGCAAAGGAAAATTTCGTATCGGAAAAAGGCGCGGCGTTCTATGCGGAACTTTATAAAAATAAGGGTATCCGCGGCGGGCATATCATTCTCCTTGACCCGACAGGCTCGGAATATTATAATGCCGATCTTGAACAGGCATATTCCGCTCTGGAAACATTCAGGAACGGTTTACAGATAGGCGGCGGGATCAATGCGGAAAATGCGGAGGATTTCCTTAAAAGGGGAGCGTCGCACGTTATTGTGACTTCGTACGTTTTCAAGGACGGAAAGGTCAATATAGAAAATCTTAAAAAGCTTGTATCGGCAGTCGGAAAGGAAAATCTTGTTCTCGATCTTTCCTGCCGAAAAAAAGGCGAGGAATATTTTATCGTTACCGACCGCTGGCAGAAATTTACCGATGTAAAACTCAATGCGGAAACGATGGAAATGTTTTCGGGGTACTGCGATGAATTCCTTATCCATGCCGTTGACGTTGAGGGAAAAGCAAAAGGCATCGAAAAACCTCTTGCGGAATTTCTCGGCAGTATAGACGGGATCCCGATAACATACGCAGGCGGGATAGGTTCGTACGAGGATCTGGATATATTGAAAAAACTCGGACGGGGAAAATTGGATTTCACCGTAGGCAGTGCGCTGGATATTTTCGGCGGAGATCTGGACTTCGGAAAAATTTGCAGTTTTTGCTGAAAATGGTAACACAGTATAATTACGCACTGTGTTGAATATATGTAAAATTTTTTTAAAAGCCTTTTCAAACAGATCATTTTGTAGTATAATAAGATAAAACGTTTGTTTTAAAAGTGGGGTAAATATGAGCAGTTCTTTGGAAAAAAATAAAAACGCGGGGAACAGCGGCGCGTCAGCCGCAAATAACGAAAATATCCATGAGGGTCATCGCGCTAAAGTAAAAGCCCGTTTCCTTGAAACGGGCTTTACAGGCTTTTCTGAACATCAGATAGTCGAACTTATGCTGTTTTATGTTTATGCTCAGGCGGATACAAACGAGATAGCCCACAGGCTGATAAACCATTACGGCAGCCTTGCGGCTATATTTGACGCAACATATGAAGATCTTATGGAAAACGGAAAACTCCCTGCAAGAGCCGCGTTCCTGTTCAAAATGGTACCCGCTCTGATAACGGTTTACCATGATTCCAAGAACCGCCTTAAAACATATGATAACATTGAAAAATTGAAACGCCTTTTTGAACCGTATTTTATCGGCTTGGATCATGAGGAGTTCAGAGTCGCCTGCTTTGATACAAGCCTGCGGCTGAATGCTTGCCTGCTCATAAGCAAAGGCGGTTTCACAAGTTCAGATGTGGATATGAGACGCATAGTTGAAGCGGCGATCAATTCAAAAGCTTCAAATATCGCAATTGCCCATAATCATCCCGGCGCACAGCCGCTGCCTTCACCTGACGATCTGAGGATAACAAAACTTATTAAATCTACTATGAGCAGTATTGGCATAAATTTACTGGATCATATTATCATAGGAGAAAACAGAACACTTTCAATGCGGGAATCGGCTTTCATAAAAATTTTCGATTAGAACGGTGCCGCATCGGCGGAGGATAAAGTTCCCGCGCGGCGCTTTCGGAGGGATCATATGGATAAGTTCAGACTTGTTTCGGAATATTCACTTGCGGGCGACCAGCCCGAAGCCGTTGACAAGCTTGTCAAAGGACTTGAAAACGGCGCAAAGGAACAGACTCTGCTCGGAGTTACGGGTTCGGGAAAAACTTTTACAATGGCAAATGTTATCGCAAGAGTGAACCGCCCTACGCTTGTGCTTGCACATAATAAAATACTTGCGGCGCAGCTTTGCTCGGAATTCAAGGAGTTTTTCCCGGAAAATGCGGTGGAATATTTTGTATCATATTATGACTACTATCAGCCTGAAGCTTATGTGCCGTCTACGGACAGTTATATCGAAAAAGATTCGGACGTGAATGATGAGATAGACAAGCTGCGCCATTCGGCAACGCTTGCTCTGTCGGAAAGACGTGATGTTATAATAGTTGCATCGGTCTCATGCATATATTCCCTCGGCTCGCCGATAGATTACCGTACAATGGTCATATCACTTAGACAGGGCATGGAACTTTCCCGCGATGAACTGCTTGCAAAACTTGTCAGCATACAGTACGAACGGAACGACGTTAACTTTATACGCAATAAGTTCCGCGTGCGGGGCGATGTGGTGGAAATTTTTCCTGCGGGTTCAAGCGAACTTGCGGTAAGAGTAGAGTTCTGGGGCGACGAGATAGAACGGCTCACCGAGTTCAAAGCGCTTACGGGGGAAGTTACTGCGACCCTTTCCCATGCGGCGATATATCCCGCTTCGCATTATGTTATCTCACGGGATAAAATGCAGGAGGCTATCGCGGAAATAGAACGTGAACTTGACGAACGGGTAAAATATTTCAAGGACAACGATAAACTTATAGAAGCACAGAGAATTTCTCAGCGGACGATGTATGACATAGAAATGCTGCGGGAAATAGGCTTTTGCAAAGGCATTGAAAACTATTCGAGGATACTTGCGGGACGCGCGCCGGGAAGTATACCGTATACATTGCTCGATCACTTTCCGGAAGATTTTCTGCTTATCGTGGACGAGAGTCATGTTTCTCTGCCGCAGGTGCGGGCAATGAGCGCGGGCGACCACGGAAGGAAACAAACGCTTGTGGATTACGGTTTCAGACTTCCTTCGGCAATGGATAACCGCCCGCTTACCTTCGATGAATTTTACGATAAGATAAATCAGGCGATATTCGTTTCCGCAACGCCCGGTCCTTTCGAGCGGGAACATTCCGCTCAGATAGTTGAGCAGGTGATACGTCCTACGGGACTTGTGGATCCGGAAATTATCGTAAAACCCGTTGAAGGACAGATCGACGACCTTTTGCTTGAAATAAACGAGCGCACACAGAAAAATGAACGCGTTCTCGTTACAACGCTTACAAAGAAAATGGCTGAGGATCTTACCGCATATCTTGAAAAAGCGGGAGTCCGCGTCCGATATATGCACTATGACATAGACACAATAGAACGTATGGAGATCATACGCGATCTGCGTCTTGGCGAATTTGACGTTCTGGTGGGGATAAACCTGCTCCGCGAAGGTCTGGATATCCCCGAAGTTTCGCTTGTGGCTATTCTTGATGCGGATAAGGAAGGCTTCCTGCGCTCAGAAAGTTCACTCATACAGACAATAGGACGCGCCGCAAGAAATTCTCACGGTCAGGTGATAATGTATGCGGATTCCGTTACAAAGTCAATGGAAAGCGCCATCACCGAGACCGAACGCCGAAGGACTTTGCAGACGGAGTTCAATGAAAAGCATGGGATCATTCCGAAAACGATCATTAAAGACGTGCGCGACGTTATCGAAATTTCCACAAAAGCCGAGACCGACGCAAAAACTTCAAAAACACAGCAGAAACGCATGACTCCCGAAGAACGGGAAGAACTTATCAAAAAACTTACCGAGGAGATGAAAAACGCAGCTAAAATTCTTGAATTTGAACACGCCGCTTACCTGCGCGACAGGATAAATGAACTTAAACAGTCTCCTCATGCGGGAAAAAAGGTTTTCGGGAAAAAGAAAGGATAATTTAAAATGGCAAACGACAAAATAATCATAAAAGGCGCAAGGGAACACAACCTTAAAAATATCGATATAGAGATCCCCCGTGATAAGCTTGTGGTAATGACGGGACTTTCAGGATCGGGAAAATCTTCGCTTGCGTTCGATACGATCTATGCGGACGGTCAGAGAAGATATGTTGAAAGTCTTTCATCATATGCGAGAATGTTCCTCGGACAGATGGAGAAACCCGATGTGGACAGCATAGAAGGGCTTTCCCCCGCAATTTCCATAGATCAGAAAACTACGTCAAAGAACCCGCGTTCCACGGTGGGAACGGTAACGGAAATTTATGACTATTTCAGACTTATGTACGCAAGGATAGGAGTTCCTCATTGTCCCGTATGCGGACGGGAGATAAAACAGCAGACGGTGGATCAGGTCGTGGATCAGATAATGGCACTTCCCGAGGGAACGAAGATACAGCTCCTTGCGCCGATAATAAGAGGACGGAAAGGCGAACAT
This sequence comes from uncultured Clostridia bacterium, assembly GCA_947625915.1. Taxonomy (GTDB): domain Bacteria; phylum Bacillota; class Clostridia; order Oscillospirales; family Ruminococcaceae; genus RGIG8773. The sequence continues at coordinate 74,024 of CANQPX010000005.1, read as the reverse complement.
ACCAAAGAACTTGAACGTGCGCGGAAAGCAGGTTATGTCCGTGTCCGCGTGGACGGAATAATTTACGATCTTTCCGAAGAGATAAAGCTTGAAAAAAACAAAAAACACAATATTGAAATAGTCATCGACCGCCTTGTTATCAAAAAAGGCATAGAAACACGTCTCGGAGACAGCGTTGAAACGGTATCTTCCATTTCGGGAGGACTTGTCATAGCCGATGTGAACGGCAAAGAGGATATACTTTTCTCACAGAACTACGCTTGCCCCGAGCATAATATCTCAATAGAAGAACTTGCGCCGAGAATGTTTTCTTTCAACAACCCTTTCGGTGCGTGCGAAAAATGTACGGGTCTGGGCGTTTTCAGAAAGATAGATCCGGAACTGATAATCCCTAATAAGGAACTTTCCATTCGTCAGGGCGCGATAAAGGCAAGCGGCTGGTCAACAACGGACGATGATTCAATAGCGATGATGTACTTCAAAGGCATTGCACAGTATTACGGGGTTTCGCTGAATACTCCGGTAAAGGATCTTCCCGATGAAGTCGTTGACGCCATACTTTACGGTACAAACGGCGTAAAACTGAGACTTCACCGCTCTACGGAATACGGCGGTGGAGTTTACAATCAGCCATTCGAGGGAATTATCCCGAACCTTGAAAGACGTTATAAAGAGTCAAATTCCGAATACATCAAAGAGGAAGTGGAGGACTGCATGACGGAAAGTCCATGCCCCGAATGTCACGGACACAGACTGAAAAAGGAAAGCCTTGCGGTAACGGTAGGCGGGAAAAATATTTCCGAACTGTGTGACCTGTCGGTGGTGGATTGTCTGGAATTCATAAACGGTCTGGAACTTTCCGAAAGAGACAAGATGATAAGCGGTCAGATAATAAAAGAAATAAAGTCGCGTCTCGGATTTCTCCGCAGCGTGGGACTGGAGTATCTTACCCTTTCAAGAGCCGCGGGAACTTTAAGCGGCGGCGAAAGTCAGCGAATACGCCTTGCAACGCAGATAGGTTCGTCGCTGATGGGAGTGCTGTATATTCTTGACGAGCCGTCCATCGGTCTGCACCAACGCGACAACGATAAACTTATCGCAACTCTGAAACGTCTCCGCGATCTGGGAAATACGCTCATTGTTGTTGAACATGATGAAGATACGATGAACAATGCGGATTTTATAGTTGACGTAGGACCTTACGCGGGGATACACGGCGGAGAGATAGTATGCGCGGGAACAGTGGAGGATATCAAAGCCTGTGAGCGTTCCATAACGGGACAATATCTCAGCGGCAAACGCTGCATACCCGTTCCCGAAAAGCGCCGCGAGGGAAACGGACTTTTCCTGACGGTAAAAGGCGCGGAGGAACACAATCTTAAAAAGATAGATGTTTCAATACCTCTTGGCACATTTACCTGTGTGACGGGAGTCTCAGGCTCGGGAAAATCTTCACTTGTTAACGAGATAATTTACAAGAACCTTGCGGGAAGATTGAACCGCGCAAAGATCCGTCCCGGAAAATTTTCCAAAATGGAAGGCGTTGACAACCTTGACAAAGTTATCGCTATAGATCAGTCGCCTATCGGTAGGACTCCACGCTCAAATCCTGCAACGTACACGGGACTTTTCACGGATATACGGGAACTTTTTGCGGGAACTAACGATGCAAAAATGAAAGGCTACACAAGCGGAAGATTTTCTTTCAACGTAAAGGGCGGACGCTGCGAAGCCTGCGAGGGCGACGGCATAATCAAGATAGAAATGCACTTCCTGCCCGATGTGTACGTTCCATGCGAGGTCTGCAAAGGCAAACGCTACAACCGCGAAACGCTGGATATCCACTATAAGGGAAAGTCGATCTATGATGTTCTGGAAATGACGGTAGATGAGGGCGTGGAATTTTTCGCAAATCTTCCTAAGATCTCCCGCCGTCTGCAAACTTTGCAGGACGTGGGACTGGGTTACATCAAGATAGGACAGCCTGCCACAACACTTTCCGGCGGTGAAGCACAGAGAGTAAAGCTTGCCACCGAACTTTCAAAGCGTTCCACAGGGCGGACGATATACATTCTTGACGAGCCTACAACGGGACTGCACACAGCAGATGTCCACAAGCTGATAGATGTTCTGCAAAAGCTCGTTGACGCGGGAAATACGGTGCTTGTTATAGAGCATAACCTTGACGTTATCAAATGCGCCGACTACATTATCGACCTCGGTCCCGAAGGCGGAGCAGGCGGCGGAACGGTGGTAAAATGCGGCACTCCGGAGGAAATTGCAGCTTGCGAAGCTTCATATACGGGACAGTATCTTAAAAAGATGCTTTCGCCAAAACCAAAGAAAAAAACTGCCGGAAGGAAAAAGAAACAGTGATCTGCGGAAGTTTTTTGCGCCGTATGCACAGGCGCGGAACTTTCTTCAACGGGTGATGCGATGCGTGAATTTGTGATAAACTCAAACGATGCGGGGCAGAGACTGGATAAGTTCATAACAAAAGCCGTTCCGTCTCTTCCTCAGAGCATGATGTATAAAGCTATCCGCAATAAGCGTATAAAGCTTAACGGCAAACGCGGAGAGATCTCTTCGCGCCTTGCCGAGGGGGATATCGTGCAGATGTACATAAATGACGAGTTCTTTGAGAAAATATCTGTGAATGAGTTCATGAATGTTCCTTCAAAGCTTGTCATAATTTACGAGGACGAAAATATAATTTTAATAGATAAGAAAAACGGCATGGTCGTCCATGAGGATAACGAAAATACCGCCGATACTCTTATCAACCGCCTTAAACATTACCTTTACGAAAAAGGAGAGTATTCCCCCGAAAATGAAAACAGTTTCGCTCCCGCACTCTGCAACCGCCTTGACAGGAACACGGGCGGAATAGTGATCGCCGCCAAAAACGCCGAGGCTCTGCGCATACTGAACCAAAAAATAAAGGACAGGGAAACAGAAAAAACTTATCTTTGCGTTACAGTGGGAAAACCACCCAAGAAGCACGATATCATTACCGCATATCTGGAAAAAGACTCCGCTTCCAATACGGTAAAGGTCAGCGGCAGGAAAACTCCCGAGAACAAAACTATCATCACAGAATATACGGTGTTAAAAACATCGGATAAACTTTCTCTGCTGGAAATAAAGCTCCATACCGGACGAACTCACCAGATCCGCGCTCACATGGCATATATCGGCTGCCCGCTCCTCGGCGACGGGAAATACGGCATAAACCGTATAAACAGAGAATTCGGCGTAAAGACCCAAGTGCTGTATTCCTATAAGCTGAAATTTGATTTCAGGACTGACAGCGGGATACTTTCTTACCTTGACGGCAGAGAGTTCCAAGCGGAAAACGTATGGTTCATGGGGAAATTTCTGTGAAATTGCGTTTGTTAAGATATATTTTATGAAAATACTTGAAATGTTTGATAATTTTATGGTATAATTAAGAATAGTGTATCCGGGATCTGTGATCTTACGATCAACGCTCCAACGTTACGCCTTTACAATATTTCCGATAAATTCTCCTATTCTTAACGGGTACATGAGGCAAAGAAAAATTTATTTGAAATTTATTGCAAAAGGAGCTGAAGATATGGTTGGCGATCTTCATTGTCATACTAAATTGTCAGACGGTTCTTTGGGAATTGAGGATATAATCGTTCAGGCAAAAAGAACGGGTATCGAATTTATTTCCATTACCGACCACGACACGATGTCGTCTCTATCCAGATCAAAGATACTCGGAGACAGATACGGCGTAAAAGTCCTGCCGGGCGTTGAACTTTCCGCTTGGGACAAGTCCAGAGGACGTAAGGTACATATCCTTTGCTATGCCCCGCAAAAACCCGACAGACTGGAAGGCGTATGCATAAAAGCCTGTGAGATACGCAAAGCCTGCGCAAGAGAAATGGTCGAAAATGTTATGAAGATCTATCCCATAACTGCCGAAAGCGTTATGAAATATGCAACGGGTTCAAAAAGTATCTTCAAGCAGCATATCATGCACGCGCTCATAGATTACGGCTATACTACAGAGTTCTACGGAAAACTCAGCGATGAACTCTTTGACCTTAAAACAGGTTCCTGCATAGTTGAAAGGGAATATCCGGACGTGAATTTCGTGCTTGACCTTATCCATTCCGCAAGAGGAGTTGCGGTGATGGCACACCCGGTCTATTATGATTCACTGGAACTTCTGGAAGAACTTTCCGCCAAAGGAAAGCTTGACGGAGTGGAAGTTTATCACTATTCCGCCAATGATGAACAGCAGAAAAAACTTCTGGAAATTGCCGAAAAATACGATCTCATCGTTACGGGCGGATCGGATTTCCACGGTTTGTATAACGCTTACCCTACATATATAGGAAGCAGGACAACAGATAAGAAAAATATCGACAGGATCGTAAAACTTGCAAATAAAAAGGAAAAATAACACCATTTTCAAAAAGGAAGTATCAATATGGATATCATGCAGTCGTCTCTTGAAAAACATTATCAATGGAAAGGCAAGATCGAGGTCATTTCCCGCTGTGAAGTAAATGACCGTCAGCAGCTGTCGAACGCTTATACCCCCGGAGTCGCACAGCCTTGTCTGGAGATCGCAAAAGATCCCGACCTTTCCTATGACCTTACAAGACGCGCAAATCTGGTCGCGGTCATTACCGACGGAACGGCAGTCCTCGGTCTGGGCGATATAGGTCCGAGAGCTTCAATGCCCGTTATGGAGGGCAAATGCGCGCTTTTCAAGGAATTTGCGGGAGTGGACGCTTTTCCTATATGCGTTAACTCCAAAGACGTGGACGAGATCGTCCGCACGATAGAACTTATCTCTTACAGCTTCGGCGGGATAAACCTTGAAGATATTTCCGCTCCGAGATGCTTTGAGATAGAACGTCGCCTTAAAGAAAAACTCGATATCCCCGTTTTCCACGACGATCAGCACGGAACGGCTATCGTTGCTTCGGCAGCAATGCTGAACGCCGCAAAAGTCGCGGGAAAAGATCTCAAAGATATGACCCTTGTCATAAACGGTGCGGGAGCAGCGGGCTGCGCTATTGCAAAGCAGTTTATTTCTCTTGGCATAGGCGATATCATAATGGTGGATATAAAAGGTATCATCTGTGACGGTGACGAGTTTGAAAACCCTTCTCACTACGAAATGGCTAAAATTACAAATAAAAACCATCTTCGCGGAGGACTTGCCGACGCTCTCAAAGGCGCAGACGCGTTCATAGGAGTTTCAAAACCAAACCTTGTTTCTCAGGATATGGTGCGTTCAATGGGAGACAAGCCTATCATTTTCGCCATGGCGAACCCTACTCCCGAAATAATGCCCGAAGATGCAAAAGCGGCGGGAGCGTTCGTTGTGGGAACGGGACGTTCCGATTATCCTAATCAGATAAACAATGTTATTGCTTTCCCGGGCGTGTTCAAGGGCGCACTTGCAGTCCGTGCAAGCGATATAAATGAGGAAATGAAACGCGCCGCAGCTTACGCGATAGCTTCTTCGGTCAGACCGGAAGAGCTTTGCGCGGAATACATACTTCCCGACGCATTCAATAAAAATTTAGCAAATATCATCGCGGAAGCCGTTGCAGATGCGGCGGTAAGATCGGGAGCCGCAAGGATCAAAAAATAAGGAGGAATTTTTATGACTATCAACTATACACCTATCGGAGTATGCTCCAGAAATATCCAAATAGAGGTTGAGGACGACATTATCAAAAGCGTTCGCTTTTTCGGCGGCTGCAACGGAAATACCCAAGGTATCTCCGCACTCGTAAAGGGAATGAAAGTGCAGGACGCTATAGAGCGTTTGCAGGGCATAGACTGCAACGGCAAGGGAACTTCCTGTCCGGATCAGCTTGCCAATGCGCTTAAAGAAGCGCTTTGATGAGCATAAATGAAAAAGGCACATTGTTGACAGTGTGCCTTTATCTGATATTTGCGGCAGGTTTTATGGTGTTCTTTGCACCTGTCACGGCGGGAATAATAAATTTCGGAAACGCTGCGGGAATGGCTCTGTTTACTGCGCTTTTCCTGTTGGTAATGTTCAGGAACAGGCTTCTTGCGCTTTTTCGGGAGAATATATTTTTTCGCGGTACGGCGCTGTTTATTGCCGCATTATTTCTGGCGTTCATCGTAATTTCGGCAGTGATATCCGCAAAAATGATAATTGCCGCAAAAAATATCCCTCCAAGCGGAAATAGTACGGTAATTGTCCTCGGCTGTAAAGTCAAAGGCGAAACTCCGAGCCTTATGCTGAATAAACGCATAATGGCTGCCTGCAATTTTCTGAAAGAAAACCCCGAAGCGGTCTGTATCGCATCGGGAGGGCAGGGAAGTGACGAGCATATTTCCGAAGCGGAATGTATAAAACGCGTTCTTGTTGAGAACGGCATTTCCCCCGAAAGGATAATTCTTGAGGACAAGTCCACCAGCACCAAGGAAAATATACGTTTCTCCAAAGAGAAAATGACGGAAAACGGTCTTGACGGCAGCGTTACGATCGTAACAGACATATATCATCAGTTCCGCGCGTCGCTCATAGCGGAGAAAAACGGTTTGGAAACATATGCTGTTTCATCAAGAACATCATTATGGCTGCTCCCCACATATTGGCTGCGGGAAATACTTGCGATAATGTACGGTTTTGTTTTCGGATAAAAATTGCCCGCATGGGAAAGTTCGGGTCTGCTGACTTCCCATACGGGCAATTTATTTTATTGTACTGTTTCTACAAAACCATCATCATCTGTATCTTCCGGTGCTCCTGCTTCATCTTCACCGGAATCGGAGTTTTCAGCCGCCATAAGTTCATCATCCGGATCGGGGATAGGCTGATCGCCGGTCGCTTCGGCTTCTTCGGGAGCATTTTTGTTATCGGCAATACCTAACAGAGCCGTTTCTCTTTCCTCAATGCTCATGCCGTATACCGACCTGTAGAACTTATCTATCAGTTCCATCATTGTCGTTGAATATTTATCTCTGAATTTAAGAATATCTTCAAGCACGGGACCGTACAGGAACGGTTCGCGTTTTCCTTCAAGATCAAGCCCGAACTTGTGGTTAGCTTCTTTCCAAGTGCGGTTTATCATAGCTTCTATGTATTTGTTCATTTTGTCGTTTATCATTTTTTTGAACTCGGAAGGCGTAGGTTTTTTGAAAGTATGATATGGTTCAATGGCAATAAGTTCATCAAGATCGTGTATCAGGATATCATAGTATGCAAAAAAATGTCTCGGTGTTTTGGTAGCGACCATACCTGTGTTCATTTTATTGACGTTTTTCATTCTTTTTGAAACATATTTCGTGGTCATATCTTCAAGGAATTCCACAGATACCATAAGTTTTTTCTCGTTAGTGTCAAAGAGAATGTTCTGAAGCTCTATTTGTTTTTGCTTAGTGGGGTTAGGTGAAAAAAGTCCCATAAAAACCTATCCTTTCAGAATATATTAATGACTTAATGACCGAATTTTATTTTACTTATTTTTCCGTATGTTTCTTTTATGATCGGCATCATAACGATCATCAGCGGTATGAAGAATACCAGTTCCGTAGCAAGTTTTCCGTATCTGAGTATCAGCTGCTGTGTTGTCCTTGAAAGGAGACCGTAATACATCAGAGCCGCCGTGTTAAGTACAAGGCATATTACCGCCGAATCGATCACTCTTGCTGCAATTGAAAATATCACAAGTTTTGTGCCGCTTTTTTTGTAAAGCATAACTCCGTAAAGAAGTCCTTTCAGTATTTCGAGCAGTGACAGCAGCGGCAGCGGAGATTGCCCGCCTATTATGCAGCCCACCAGATCCCCCGCAACTGCTGCGAGCATTGCAGGTATCGGACCGAACAGCATACCTATTGACGCCGTAGCTATGAAATCGAAATTGATCTTGATAGATTCTCCTATTTTGAGGGAAAACATATCGAGAATGATATATACTGCCACAAGGATCCCGCAGGTCGTCAGGCAGCGAACGTTTTTCAGCTCGTTCGCAGAGCTTTTGAACATTGAAAAAAAGCTTTTCATTATAATACCTCCTTAATAATTATGCTAAACTGCATAATCGGGAGAATACTGAGAAACAGTATAATGAAAAGCTCCTGTTATGCATTTCAGCGGGATGCGGCAAACGCACCGCAAACATATGTAAATATGTTTTTCGTCAAGGCGGCAACTCCCCGTCCGCCAAGCACTGTACGCGCGTTTGCCTACTCTGTAAATGCTGATTTTTTTAGAAAGAGATCTTGTCTGCTATGTTGTAGAGATTTGTGTCAAAAGGTTTCTTCATTGAAAGTGCTTCTTTTATGTCGAAGTCTACGATCTTATGGTTCTGCATAGCAACAACGCGGTTGCCGATGCCCTGATCCAGAAGGTCAACAGCATAGTAACCCATTTCGCTTGCAACTACTCTGTCGCGGAGAGTGGGGTTTCCGCCTCTCTGAACGTGACCGAGGATCGTAGCTCTGGATTCGATGCCTGTTTTTTCCTTTATTTCCTTGGCAATTTCTTCGGAGTGACCGATGCCTTCGGAAACAACGATTATGAAGTGCTGTTTCATGGTCTTTTTGGAATTTTCCATTTTTAAGATTATGTCGTCGAGTTTACGGGGAACTTCCGGAGCGAGGACGCCTACCGCGCCTACCGCAAGACCAACGTTAAGAGCGATCCAACCTGCGTTTCTGCCCATTACCTCGACTACCGAGCAGCGGTCGTGGGACATTGCAGTATCGCGGAGCTTATCGATCATTTCCATAGCGGTATTCATAGCGGTATCGTAGCCGATGGTATATTCAGTGCAAGCGATATCGTTGTCGATAGTGCCGGGGAGACCTATGCAGGGGACTCCGGCCTTGGACAGGTCGGCAGCACCTCTGAAGGAGCCGTCTCCGCCGATAACGACTATACCCACAAGGTTAAGTTCGTCACATTTTTCCTTAGCTTTGAGAACGTAATCCCATTCTTTGAATTCAAGGCAGCGTGCGGTATAAAGGACTGTTCCGCCGCGCTGTATGATATTTGAAACGTCGCGCACGCCGAGTTGAACTATCTCGCCGTGGAGCAGACCGTTATAACCTCTTTTGATGCCGATCACTTCGTAGCCCTTAGCGATAGCAGCTCTTGTTACGGCTCTGACAGCCGCGTTCATTCCGGGGGCATCGCCGCCGCTGGTCAATACGCCAATTCTTTTCATAATTTTTTCCTCCAATAATTTTATTTCCCGTAAAGGAAACGCCGGATCCGTGTTCGACGGGGGAGAACCCCGTTATTTGACTGCTGCGGAACTTCGCCTGCAATTTTCACGGTGAAGATGAGCCGTGAGGGAAGGAGAGTTCTCACAGAGAGTCAAACAGGAACAAAATACAGCAATAATAAACATTTAAACACTTTACATTATACACTTTTCTGTTTGATTTGTCAAGTATCTGCGGATATAATTTGCATAATATGTTTTTGGTGGATATGCATAACAGCACATTTGGAAAAAAACAGTAAAAAATGCGGATGTCCCTCGGGATACCCGCATTTTGGTAAATATCATTTCTTGGACTTTCTGTAATGGAAACCTTCATCGTTCTTGAATTTTTCTTTTGATTCAAACATTCTGCTGTCGGCTAAGTTGAAAGGCTTTTCGATAGATCCGTATTCCGTTACCGGACCGAAGAACGAACCCATGCTTATGGATATGGAATACGGCTTATCTGCGGCATCGTTTATTTTGCGCAGATATTCGTTTATGCTGTTTTCCGCTTCTGTCAGCTTGTCGGCAGATGCTATTGAACCGCTCAGTATGACATATTCGTCTCCGCCTATCCTGTAGCAGCGCATATCATCGCTGCAAGCCTGCCTGAATGCGTCCGCAGCGGTCTTTATTGCAAAATCGCCTTCGCTGTGACCGAAAGTATCGTTTATGTATTTCAGATTGTTGAGGTCGCCTATTATTATTGCAAGGCAGCCGCCGCTTTCTTTTATATCGGAGAATATCTTTTCGGAATACATATTGAAACCGTTTCTGTTGTATATCCCCGTAAGAAGATCCGTAACGGCATTATCTTCCATTTTTTTGTACATATACATAAGATTTCGCTGGCGGCGCAAGCTTTCAAGCGATGTGCTTACATATCTCATCCACTGGCAGTAGCATGGCGGATAACTGTTTTTGTTGTCGTCTGCAAATACCGCATATCCGAAACAGCGGTCATTGAAGTTGACGGGATTGAAGTAGAATACTCTCGGCTTCGGGCGTCTGTCAAAAAGCGTAGGGAGCATTTCCGAGATATCGAATTCCAATTCGGGGTTAACGCGTTTTTCCGTTCCCATTTTTCTTAACGGGAGAGTCATTTTCTGCGAATAGCCCTTTTTACGGTAATTCTGATCTTGATCCGTTTCACCCAGATTGTCCCAATTCTCGCAAAGGCAAAGATAGAAATGCGCATGATCGCCTATAAGATATGTGTACCATGCAAGGGCAGCCATGTAACTTTCCAGTTCCTTTTCGGATATCAGTGCTTCGAGCATGAAGTTATAAGCCGAATTGAACTCTCCGAAATAATCGTTGTCACGCCATGTTTTGTATTTCTGGCGTATGACTTCCGCCGCATCGGTCGAGCAGCCGCAGCTTTTGCCGAAAATTATGTCGGTGCCTTTTGTTTCGTCGGTAAATTTTGTGTCTGTCATCAAGCTGTGGAGTAAATTTATCGCACGTCTGCCCGTTATATCCGATGGAAGTTCGCAGGAAGTTATGCACGGGATATAATTTATGCCTGCTTCTATGGAATCGTAACCCGTTACAGCCACGTCCTCGGGAACTTTGAACCCGTGAGCCTTCAGCGCTTCGCAAACGCTTATTGCCATAGTATCGCAGGCGCAGGCTATTGCCTGCGGCATGGGTCGGGGATCGTCCATAAGTGCCTGAACGACTTCTTCGCCCTTATCATACCAGAAATCTCCGTAAAATACTCTGCTCTGGTCGATAGGGATATCATGTTCAACAAGTGCTTCATAATAACCCGTAAGGCGGTTAGTCGCATGAGGGTGACCTTTTATGCCTGTCATAAAGGCAATATCCGTAAGTTTATGTTTCTCTATAAGGTGTGAAATGATCTTCTTTATGCTCTGGATATCGTCCGTAAATATGCTTGGGAAATGCTCGCTTTTGATATCCACCGAAACGACGGGCTTCTTGAATTTTTTAATGATATCCTGTTCAACGATCTTATCAACGTTATTAACTCTCAGAGTGTCCGGCACGAAGATTATCCCGTCGAGAGCGGAATAATTTATCATCGAGAAGATGTTTGCTTCGCCGTCGTGCCATTCTTTTGAAAGTTCGTCCTTGACGAACGTTGAGAACACAGCCACGTCATAATTTAGCTGGAAAGCGCGTTCGACCAGCCCTGACAGCAGTTTATGCTGATAGGGATAATCCGGTTGCGACATAATAACGCCTATAAGTTTACGGAATTTTTTCATTGTCGAAGCACTCCCATGGTCTGCCTTTATTTTTCCGATATGATTATCGACAGGCAGACAAAATATTTACAAAATTTTACAGCGATATGAATACAAAAAGCCTTTGATAATATTTTAACATATTTTTCGGGTGTTGTCACTAAGTTTTGAAAAAATAATACACATTTTTTCAGAGATTTTTTTGTACATTATATAGTGATTTTGAACACATCATGAAATAAATTACATTTCTTGAAAAAAATCCCGCGCAGCGGCACTGTGCGGGACTGTTTGCTTTTCAATTGCTGATATAAAAGCTTTGCAGGGCGCGTTCTTTGTAAACGAATGTCAGCTCTGTTATCCCGCCGCCGTAAAAGCTGTATGTTATCACATCATCTTTGTCTCCGTAAATTGCCTCCGCTATGCCCACCTTTTGCGGGATATCCTCAGGAACAGAATCAAAACCTATCCCGAGAACAGAAGCGTCATCCGGTGCGCTTTCACGTTCAAAACGCAGAGAAACTATGCTGCCGCTTTCGTCCGTTCCCGCATATGCAAATGTTCCGTCGGGAAAGGTAAGAACTCCGTCACTTAGCGAGAACTCCGCTTCCTTCTCCGGAATCAACGGAAATGAATGATATTTTCCGCAAAAATATATGCTTTCTTTCAGTTCCTCGGCAGTCCAGCTGCGCGTCAAAGAATAATTTCCCGTTTCGGGTACGGTGGTCTGCGGTGCGGGAAGGGTTTGCAGCGGCTGTTTTTCTTCTTTTCCGCAGCCGCATATGCCCGTTATCAGCGCAAATGCCATAACAGCGGGAAGAATACCGCTTTTTAACGTTCTTTTCATGCTTGTTCCAATGCGGAAATGATACGTTCCGCAATTTCCTCCGCAGAACCGTTTCCGTTTACGGAAAAAGTTGAATTTTCCTTATATACAGGCACTCTGCTGTCATAAATGAACTCAAGTTCTTCCTTGGTATTATTTGTTACGATCGGGCGGTTCTTATCATCGGAAATTCTTCCGTAGCAGATCTCAAAAGGCACTTCGATGTAAATAATAATTCCCTTTTCCGAAGCGATCTCCGCATTTTCCTTTTTGAGCATCGCTCCGCCGCCGCAGGCGATCACTCCGCTCCTTTCGGAAAGCTCTTTTATCACTGTCGTTTCCGTTTCACGAAAATATTTTTCTCCCTTTTCCGCAAATATCTGCGGTATTTTCATTTTTTCCCGTTCAACTATATATTCGTCCATATCGCAGAACCCGCAGTTCAGCTTTTCAGCCAGAAGCGTTCCCACAGTAGTTTTTCCGCAGCCCATAAATCCGCAAAGATAGATCGGCTTCATAATTTTCATCCTTTCTACTCTTCTTCCTCTTCGGGAAGATCGGCAGTATACTCATAGATCTTATTTTTCAGTTCTTCTTCCAGACACGAGTAGAACATTGCGAACAGCACGTCCGAATATCCGAGCAGGAACATATTTTTATTTGTTATTTCCGCCAGAGACGGAACGCTTGTATAAATATATGTTTTGAACCAATCCGCTGTGAACGGCGGGAGTTTTTTTCCTTTTCTGACCAGATATTTGGTTTCCAGAAATGTTTCCGATATCATATCCCTGTAATTTTCCGCGCCCTTGTCCATCACCATCGTATATAGTCTGTAAAGCTGATCGTCCGACATCACATCATCGCCGCTGCGTACGCTTTTCAGCGTCGGTATCCTTACCGCAAGGGAATAGACTATCATCGGCAGAACGCGGTTATATTCATCATTCTGCATTTCGCGGCAGGTGGCGTCGTCTATCCTCAGACCAAGTGCCTGCAGTGAATCCGTATCGGTTATATTGTTCAATACGACTTTGAACGCGTCCTTTATGCTGACGTTGTAGAAATCCTTTTCGGCTATGGAATAGATATATTTCACAGCATTATAAAGGCTCACGCCGCCTTTTATTATCGTATCCGCAAGCCCGTTGAGAGCGGCGGATTCGTTGATAAAAACCATTTACGAGTCTCCTTTTCATTCATCGTCCTTTTTGCCGTAAGCGTCCTCGCGGGTAAGGTGTTCCCACTGTGGCATTTTGATCTCGACTTGTTTCTTTTCGGTCTTTTCGGGAGCGACTTCTTCATCATCGAGCTCTTTTGCGTAACCTGCCATAAATGCGTCGAAAAGGCTGTCGAAGGTCTGCGGAACGAACGGTTTTACTTCAACATTTTCCTTGGCGGGGATAACGGTAGTTTCCTTCACATCGGAAAGTTCGAGCTGTTCGTTCTGTTCCTTTTCCTTAGTGTGTTCGTAAGTTTTTTCCACCGGAGCATGGGTGGTCTTGTTTTTAGCCGCAAGCTTCACTTCCTCGCAAAGTCTGTCCGAATAGTCGAGGAACTCTTCAAACTGGCTTACGGTAGCTTCGCCGATCTTGATATTCTTTTTCATATTTGAGAGGTACTGTGACCATTCGCGGAATTCGTTTTCGTCAATACCTCTGCCCACGCGTTTATACAAAGCGTTGTAAAGTTTCTGACCGCGTTTTTCGAGTTCTTTCGGAACAGGCATACCCTGCGGCTTGGGCGCTTCGGGAACAGGTACGGCTGCTGCGGGAGAAATATTTTCCGCAATGTTTGCAGTTTCCGTTATATTTGCCGAAGCGGAAGAACGTTTTTCCTCCTCGGCGGATTCTCTTGCTTTTACAGCAATGCTTTCGCAAAGTTCCTCATACTGTTGGCGGCAGGTCTTTCCGGAACTGTTTACTCTGTCGCAGCGCGGATTATCATCATTTATATCGGCAACGGTGAAATATTTTCCGCAGCTTTCGCATTTACGCAGGTAAATGCCTTTCTTATACATAAGTTCAAATTCCAGATCTATGGCGGCTTTCAGGCTGTCGGGGAGATAAAGTTCCGAAGGGTTGCTCTTTATTGTTTCCAGAGCAAATTTCATATCCAGTTCGCCGGGGCGGGTCATATTTTTTACATAAGCGTAAGCTTCCATAGCGGTCTGATCCTGTATTCTCGAACAGTTTCTTCCTTCAAGAACGGACATATCCCTTCCCTGAGCGAGAGCTTCGGAAAACCGTCTGTAAATTGCCTTTGCCACTTTTCCCACGGCAAAAGCCGCATTCGGGACGGTAGCGGGGTTGCACAGTTTTACCGAAGGAAGTGCGCTCGGCGGGCAGCCGAGTTCGTTTGCAGCAACGGAAAGTGCAAGGTCGAAGTATTCTTTGCGGACTCTTACCACATCGTCATTGAGGATAGTTTTTTCGTTTTCGGGACCGAAGATGAATTCCAGTTTATTTCTTGAATATTCCTGTAAGCGGACAATGCTTGTCCAACGGTTCATGGCTCTGCTGGTCTTATATTCGGAAATACGGCGGAAAATTGCAGTTTCGTACATATTTTTCGGAGAGATGCATCTTGCCCACAGTTCTTCCAGACCGATCCTTTCGCTGTGGCAGATATATTCTATTATACAGTCCGTAACTATTTCCGAGTAATCCGTTGTCATACAGGCTTCGATATACGGGTGAGCCTTACTGATAACGGCTTTGGCGTTATTTACGGCATTCTGCGGGAGCCTGCCTGTTTTTCTGCCGACTCTGCCGGCTTCTATACATTGCTCCCAAAAATAGGTAAAATCGTATTCTATAAAGTGCAAAAGTGTTTTGGAAACGTCTATCTTATAGAAATTATTGTTATCGCGGACTGCAAATCCAACGGTATATTCCATAAAAAGCTCCTTTCAGAAGCAATATTTTTTGCGTTCCGGCAAAATACAGTTCTCCCGCTCGTATCCGATAAAATGAAATGCCTTCCGAGATCGGAAAGGCATAAGAGATCGTCTTTACAAGCCTTTGCCCGAAGTTCGGAACGATCTTTACTGTCATGCTCTGTGCGGTGAAGAGCTGACTGCGGCGATCGCTTTTGTAACGGCAATGTCGATATCCACCGTATTCTGATATTTGCTGGAATCGATCCTGCTGAAAAGCTCTCCCTTATGGGAATTGACATACTTAGGCTTCAGCATATTCAGAGCCATTGCCATCATGTCGCCTTTGCAGATCTCACACTGGCAGCAGTCAGAGCCTGCAAGAAAAAGTTCCAGCCGTTCGCGGACGATATCCTCCATTACGTTGATAACAGCCATTTAGTTTTGCTTCCTTTCTGTTGGATTCTTAGTAAAGGGGAAGCTTCCCCTGCACTTATAAACTGAGTGTGGAAAGTTCCGTTCCCGAAAGGGTCTCCGCTCCGGAACAACGCTCATAATTTACATAGAAACGTTTCTGTTTATCACTTCAAGGCACATTCTTCCGTTATGGTACGGGCATTTCCAAGGATTTACCATATCCACCGTCTGCATAGGTTCTCCCTCGAAAGTAACTTCTCCCCACCATTCGGAATTTGCCCTTTTGTCTGCTTGTTTTGTGATTATCCAGTTAAAGACTGTTTCAGCCGCGTCAATGAACTGTTTTTCGCCGCCCTGCTGGAACGCGTTTATGAAGCCCACAACGCTTTCGGCTTGTACCCACCAGATGCGTTTTTTGTCGATCTTGTCGTTTTCACGTTCATTGTTTACCGCGCCGTTTTCAAAAGCTATCTCATATATATTTCTTGAAATTCTGAGGTTTATGAACCTCCACTCTGCTTGGAGCCGTTTGTTGCCTATTACTTCACAGGCGCGGTCGAGCAGCCAAGAAGCCTCGATATCATGACCGTAGGAATGTATATCTCCGATCTGTTCCAGTTCTCTGTTGAAGAAAACTCTCAGGCAGTTATCCTTGCTGTTGAAAATTTTCTCCTTGGTAATTTCGAGCAGGAAAAGCAAACGTTCTTCCACGCGGTGATCGCCGCTTGCTTCAAGAAGGACAGTATATGCTTCTATAAGGTGGAGAACGGTATTCATGGTTTTGTCAGCCATAAGACCGTTTTCGGAAAGCGCGTCATTGGGGATAAGCTTCCAGTCGGCGGAAAAAGCTTCCATATATGCGATATCATCGGTGCATTTTTCTTCAACAGTGTTAAAAAGTTCAAAAGCAAGCTTCAGCGCAGATCCGTCCTTTGAAGCAAGGTAATATGCCGAAAGAGCGTATATCGCAAATGCCTGATTGTATGTATGTTTCATTGTATCGGCAGGCATGCCGTCGTAAGTCATCATCCAGTAAACGCCGCCGTTCTTTTTGTCAACGCACTTTTGGAGAAATTCATACGCGTGTTTCGCGTTATCCAGCATATATTCTTCTCCCAGCGTCCTGTAGCATGAGGAATAGAACCAGAGTATGCGGGAATTGAGTATAACGCCTTTGTCGGCTTTTTTATCGACTTCGAGAGCGTTGTTCATAAAGCCGTAGAAACCGCCGTTTTCGTTGTCCCTTAACTTGTTCCAGAAGGGAAGTATACGCTCGGTGAGTTCTTTTTTACATTCGTTGACAAGAACAGCCATTTTAAGTTACCTCTTTCAGAATTTATTCATAACGAGACCTGTTATAAGCTTTGGATAGAAGTATGTTGATTTCTGGGGCATTTTTTCGGAAGCCGATGCAACATCGCGTATTTCCGTGACTCTTGTGGGGTTAAGGATAAAAGCGCAGTTGGCATTATCGAAGTCCACCGCTTCAAAAGCTTCCTGACGGGAGCGGGTATAAGTCAGATTTTTTTGCGCAGCCATATTTTCCTTGTCGATGCCGAGGATATTTTCCAGAATGAGGGTATGCAGCACCGAAACGTCCAATCCGCAGTATGCGTCCGACTTGCCCGGCAGGAAATTCTTTACAGCGCTGTTGTCTTTGAGCGTCAGTATATAGCATTTGCCGCTGCCGAGGTAAAGAGCAAATACTTTTTTGCCGTCGTCGTAGCCTGTGTTGAGGGCAGCCTGCATACGGATCTCGCCGGGAGCTTCGGCAATGTCGAAATATTTCTTGCATTTTTCCACAAGTTTTTCCCCGTCAAAATTATCCAGACCTTTTACGATCCTGTGTGTGGGGAACACCACAAGACCGTCGTTTTCCATATTTACCAGCATCATTGAAATGTATCTGCTGCCGGGGATATCCTTTCCCTGTTCCGCAAGGCTGTTACGGAAATTAAGTGCGGTCTCATAGCGGTGATGACCGTCGGCGATGTAAAGTTTCTTATCCGCAAATGCAGCTGTGATCCCGGAGATAACGTTTTCATCGGAAACGCACCACATTCTGTGGACGGTGCCGTCGGGATCGGTGACTTCCATGTCGGGAAGTCCGCTTGAACAGCCGTTTATCAGCGAGCAGACCGAACCGTCCTCGTCCATATAAAGGGAATATATCTGGCTGAAATTGCAGAAAGTTTCGCTCATGAGATCAAATCTGTCTGCTTTTGCTTTGGAAAGTGTTTCCTCATGGGGAAGTACGATACCTTTGGAAAATTCTTCGAGTTTTACAAGGGAAACGAAACCTTTAAGGCTTTTTCTTTTTCCGTTCGTGGAGAACTGCATTTCATAGACGTAAATACTTTCCTTTTCGTCACAGGCAAGAACGCCCTCATCGAGCCATTCCCGCAGAGTTTTTCCCGCTTCGGCATAGCGTTCATCGCCGCCTTTTGGCAGTTCCAGACGAATTATATTGTGGGGATCGTTGGCGATATATTGTTCTCTCTGCTTATCCGAAATGATATCATAAGGCGGGCAGACAAGAGAATTTTTGTCCTTTGCGGTATATCTCATGCCTTTGAACGGTTTTATCTCAGCCATAATTGTAAACCCTTTCGCAAATATTCAAATAAAATTCTGCAAATTACCAAGATCATTTTGATAAATAGTTTGCAAGTATTTCATAATTTGTATAAATTTTGGGAAATTTCTTACTTCAAGTCCATTCCGCAGCATTTCTTATACTTTTTGCCGCTGCCGCATGGGCAGGGATCGTTCCTGCCGACTTTTGCTCCTACTTTTCTCGGAGTATTGGAAACTGTTCCGTCTCCGCCTGTATCCATTGGCTTCATAACGCGTTCGCGCTGAGGAGCGGTGCCGTTCTGCTGCACCTGAATGGTGAACAGTAAACGGATAGTTTCCTCGCGGATAGATTCCACCATGGCGTCAAACATTTCAAAGCCCTCGAAACGGTACTCAACGACGGGGTTCTTCTGACCGTAAGAACGCAGTCCGATGCCTCGTTTCAGTTCTTCCATGTCGTCGATATGCGCCATCCATTTTATGTCAACTATCTTTAACAGGATAACTCTTTCAAGTTCGCGGAGAACTTCAGGACCGACGCGTTCTTCTTTCTGCTTGTAGAAATCAAGTGCGCGGTTGACGAGTTTATCAATGATATCCTGTTTGGAAACTTCTTCAAGTTCCTGAGTCGTGTATCGGAAATCCTCGTTCACCGTGAACAGTCCCATGAACCTGTCGCGGAGTCCCGCAAGGTTCCAATCGTCCTTGATATTGTCGTCAAGGATATACTGATCCACCGTTTCCGAGATCATATCCTGTATCATTTTTAGGATATATTCGTGGATATCTTCGCCGTCGAGGACTTTTGCGCGCTGACCGTAGATTATCTGTCTTTGTGCGGACATAACGTCATCGTAATTAAGAACGTTTTTACGGATAGCAAAGTTCCTGCCCTCTACCTTTTTCTGGGAAGATTCTATAACTTTAGTGAGGAGTTTTGCTTCGATAGGCATATCTTCCTCAACGTTGAGAGCCTCCATCATGCCTGTGATCCTGTCTCCGCCGAACAGGCGCATGAGATCGTCCTCAAGAGAAAGGAAGAATTGGCTTTCGCCCACATCTCCCTGACGTCCTGCACGTCCGCGGAGCTGGTTGTCGATACGGCGGGATTCGTGTCTTTCCGTACCGAGTATGAACAATCCGCCCGCAGCCTTTACTTTTTCGGCTTTTTCCTTGACTTCGGCGTTATACTTATCGTAGAGTTCGCGGTAAGTTTTTCTTGCGGCGAGGATATCCTCATCGTCTGTTTCGGCAAAGCTTATAGCTTCGTTTATTACCACATCATCTATGCCGAGTTTTTTCATTTCGGCTTTTGCCTTGAATTCAGCGTTACCGCCGAGGATGATATCGGTACCGCGTCCCGCCATGTTTGTGGCAATTGTAACAGCACCATACTTACCTGCCTGTGCAACGATCTCGGCTTCTTTCTCATGTTGTTTAGCATTAAGGACGTTATGCTTTATGCCTTTCTTGGAAAGCATCTTGGAAAGTATTTCCGATTTTTCGATAGACACCGTACCCACCAGAACAGGTTGTCCCTTTGCGTGACATTCCTCGATCTTTCTTATGGCGGCAACGAACTTGCCGTGTTCCGTTTTGAAAACAACGTCCGAATGGTCGATACGCTGAACGGGGCGGTTCGTGGGTATCTCGATAACGTCAAGTTTATAGATCTCCTTGAATTCTTCCTCTTCGGTCATAGCCGTACCTGTCATGCCGGAAAGTTTGTCATACAGACGGAAGTAGTTCTGGAAAGTTATGCTTGCAAGGGTCTTAGACTCGTGAGCGACTTTAACGCCTTCCTTTGCTTCGATAGCCTGATGCAGACCGTCATTGAAGCGGCGTCCCATCATAAGACGTCCTGTGAACTCGTCAACGATTATGACTTCGCCGTCTTTTACAACGTAGTCGATATCGGCTTTCATAACGCCGTTCGCTTTCAGTGCCTGATTTACATGGTGGAGCAGCGTGGAGTTGTCTGCATCAAAGAGGTTTATGACATTGAAATATTTTTCCGCTTTTTTAACGCCCTGACGGGTTATCGTAGCGGTCTTTGCTTTCTCGTCAATGATGTAGTCGCAGTTCTCGGAAGCTTCTTCCTGATCGACCTTGTTATCCATTTCAACAACAACGTAAGGTTTCAGAGTTTTAGCAAATTTATCCGCCATTGTATAAAGTTCGGTGGACTTGTCGCCCTTACCGGAAATAATGAGCGGAGTTCTTGCCTCATCTATGAGAATGGAGTCCACCTCGTCCACAATGGCAAAGTGGTGTTCGCGCTGAACTTTTTCGCTTTTATATATGACCATGTTGTCACGGAGATAGTCGAAACCGAACTCATTGTTCGTACCGTAAGTTATATCGCAGTTGTAAGCTTCGCGGCGCTCGTCGTTGTTCATATCGTGGAGGATACAGCCGATAGTAAGTCCCAGATAGCGGTAGACTTTTCCCATTTCCTCCGATTGGAACTTAGCGAGGTAGTCGTTTACCGTGACCACATGGACGCCTTTGCCTTCAAGGGCACAAAGGTATGAAGCGCAGCAGGCAACGAGAGTTTTACCTTCACCTGTTTTCATTTCCGCGATACGACCCTGATTGAGGACGATAGCGCCGATTATCTGCACGGGGAAAGGTTTTTTGCCCAATACGCGCCAAGCGGCTTCACGGACGGTAGCCAGAGCCTGCGGGAGGATATCATCAAGAGTTTCGCCTTCGGCGAGTCTTTTTTTCAAAACGTTGGTCTGACCTTTAAGAGCTTCCTCGGACATAGCCGAATACTGTTCTTCGAGAGCGAGGACGCGGTTCTTGATCGGTTCGATCTTAGCGAGTTCTCTTTTGCTGTAGCTGCCGAAAAGCCCATCAAAAATACCCATTTCAATTAATTCCACCTTTTTATTATACTTGACCTATTTTATCTTTTTTAGCATACATTATAATTATATCTTACAAAAGGAGTTTTGTCAATATTTTTTGTATTATTTATTGCAGCTTCGGGAAAATAAAGGCATAATATGAAATTTTTGCTAACTATTTGCTATGCAAATTGCCATAAATAAAAGACAAATTATTAAAAACGGCTGCTCATACGAGCAGCCACAGTTTGTAGAAAAAGTATTTGTAAAAAATATGGTTGTTTGAAAACGGACTGTTTTATAAAAACAAATTGCTCTATATTGCCAAACAGCTCACCGGGCTGTTTGGCAAGGATTGAATTACAATTAATCGTTAGTGCCAAGGGGGAAGCCCTCTATCGCAGGGCTTCCCCCTCTTGCTGTCTGCGATAGCAATTCACCCCCTGCGGAGCTCCTAAAGGCATTGGGGCTTTCGCGCTCTGCGGAGCGCGACAATGGGCTTCGCCCCTTGACCCCACCAGCGCGGCTGCGCTGGACCAGCTTTTCGGGCAAGGTTTTGTTTTTCGTTTTTTAGTTTGTCCGCGCCTTTTTTAGTTTTTCGACAGTCTGCGGCTGCTCATACGAGCAGCCACAGGATAATTTTCGTATATCACACAAGCACTCCGCCTATCTGGAACACAACGAATGCCGCAAGCCATGCTGTTACGCACTGTATTATTATCATCCACAACGCGGAAAGCCTGCTGTTCATTTCCCGTCTTACAGCCGCTATCGCAGCTACACATGGCGTGTACAGCAGCGTGAATATCAGGAAACTTGCTGCCGAAAGGGGAGTGAACATTCCCGACAATACCGTGTCCAGCGAATTGGTGTCCGCGCCTGTCAGCACCGCAAGCGTTGAAACTACCGCTTCTTTTGCGGTAAATCCCGTTATCAGCGCGGTTGCCGCTTTCCAGTCGCCGAAACCGAGCGGCGCAAATATCGGCGCGATCGCCGCTCCAAGCTTTGCAAGAAGGCTTTCCGAACTGTCCGCCGCAATGTTCAGCCTTGTATCAAAGCTTTGCAGGAACCATATCACTATCGATGCAAAGAATATCACCGTAAACGCTCTTTCTATGAAGTCCTTTGCCTTATCCCACATCAGAAGCACAACGCTTTTTGCCGACGGCATACGGTAGTTTGGAAGTTCCATTACGAATGGTACGGGTCTGCCCTTGAATTTTGTGTGGTTCATTATCAGTCCGCAGATTATTCCCACCAACATTCCCGAAACATACAGCAAAAGCATTACGAGCGCCTTGTATTTCGGGAAAAATGCCGCCGTGAACACTGCGTAAATGGGAAGTTTTGCGCTGCAGCTCATAAAAGGTGTAAGGAAGATCGTCATTTTTCTGTCTCTTTCCGAAGCGAGCGTCCTTGTTGCCATTATGGCGGGAACGCTGCAGCCGAAGCCTATGAGCATCGGCACGAAGGATCTTCCCGAAAGTCCTATCTTCCTGAGAAGTTTGTCCATTACGAATGCCACCCGCGCCATATAGCCGCTGTCCTCCAGTATGGAAAGGCAGAAAAACAGTGTTATTATGGTAGGCAGAAAGCTGAGTACGCTTCCCACTCCCGCGAAAACTCCGTCTACTATAAGGCTTTTTACCACCGGGTTAAGACCGTAAGCGGTCAAGACTTCATCTGCATACTCAGAAGCGTTGTCTATGACATATGAAAAGGCGTTCCCGAGCCATGCGCCCACCGAACCGAAAGTTATCCAGAACACAAGCAGCATTATGCAGAGGAAAAGCGGTATCGCAAGGTATTTATTGGTAAGGATATTGTCGATCTTTACGCTTCTGGCGTGTTCCTTGCTTTCGTGGCATTTTACAACAGTGTCCCGACAGACTTCCTCGATGAACGTGTAGCGCATATCCGCAAGAGCGGCGTTCCTGTCCATGCCCAGTTCCTGTTCCATTTCGGTAACGCTGTGTTCTATCATTTCGAGTTCATTTTCGTTGAGTTTCAGCTTGTCGTTTATATCGGGATCGCCTTCAACAAGTTTTGTCGCTGCAAATTTTGCGGAAGTTCCCGCCAGCAGGGCGTGATCCTCCACCATATGCGAAACTGCGTGTATGCATCTATGTACCGCTCCCGAACAAAAATCCGTCCGTTTCGGCGTCTTTTTTTTGGAAGCTATTTCTTCGGCTTTTGCGATGAGTTCATCTATTCCCTCGTTTTTTGCCGCGCTTATGGGAAGTACGGGTATGCCGAGACGTTCCGAGAGTCCTTTTACGTCTACCGTTCCGCCGTTGCTGCGCACTTCGTCCATCATGTTCAGCGCAAGTACCATAGGGATATTCATTTCTATCAGCTGTAACGTAAGATAAAGGTTGCGCTCGATGTTTGTCGCATCGGCGATATTTATGATAGCGTCGGGTTTTCCGTCGATAAGGAAATCTCTTGTTACACGTTCCTCGCCTGTATAAGGTCTTATGGAGTAAATTCCGGGCAGATCGACTACCTGACAATTTTTCAAACCCCGCACATCGCCGGATTTTCCCTCAACGGTAACGCCGGGGAAGTTCCCGACGTGCTGATTTGAACCGGTAAGCTGATTAAAAAGTGTAGTTTTTCCGCAGTTCTGGTTTCCCGCAAGAGCAAATATCATTTCTTATCCTCCGTTCTATCGGGAATTATGGTGATCTTCTCCGCGTCCTCAAGGCGTATGGTAAGTTCATAGCCGCGCAGGAACAGTTCGATCGGATCGCCCATAGGAGCGACCTTGCGGATCAGGACTTTTGTTCCGGGGATAAGTCCCATGTCAAGGAGCCTGCATCTGAGCGCGCCTTCGCCGCCGACTTCCGTTATAACGGCGGCTTTGCCTGTTTTAAGTTCATTAAGGGTCATAGCTTACATCTCACTTTTAAATATTTCCTGAAAATTACAGCAGCGGAGCGATAAGTCTTACAACACCGCCCATTAATTTTGTGAATGCTTTTTCGTTTTTTATGCTTTCGTAAGTTACTTTTTCGCATTTTTCGAGAGTTGCGGAAAAGTCTTTTTCTATTTCGAGCACCGTATCCGAACCGTAAATGTAAGTTCCGCATTCAAAGTGGTGGTACAAGCTCCTGTAATCGAGGTTTATAGTTCCCACGACAGCTTTTTTGTCATCGGAAATGAACATTTTCGCGTGTACGAAGCCCGGAGTGTAAAGGTAAATTTCCACGCCCGAGTCGAGCAGTGTTTTGAAATATGTTTTTGCAAGGGCGTAGACGGGTTTTTTATCGGGAATTCCGGGGAGGATAAGTTTTGTGTCGATACCTCTTTCGGCGGAATATTTCAGCGAATTCAGCAGAGCATCGTCCAGTATCAGATACGGGGTCATTATATGAACGTAACTGTTTGCGCGGTTGAGTATGTCCATGTAGACTTTTTCGCCGACCTTGTCCTTATCGAAAGGGTTAAAGCCGTATGGAACGGCATAGCCTTTTTCATCGGGGAAAGTTCCCGCCGTTACATTTAGGTAACTGCTGTAATCGGGTTCTTTTTCTCCGAGGCACCACATATTCAGGAACATAAGGGTAAGATTTTTAACGGCGTTACCTTCGATCCTGACGGCGGTATCTTTCCAGTGTCCGAAAACTTCTTTGCGGTTGATATACTCGTCCGCAATGTTCACGCCGCCGTTGAAGCCGACTTTTCCGTCCACAACGAGGATCTTTCTGTGATCGCGGTAGTTGTAGTGTGTTGAAACAAAAGGTCTGATAGGGGAGAACATCTTACATTTTATGCCGTATTTTCCCAGCATTTCGGGGTAATTGTAGGGCAGCAGCGCAATGGCGCAGGTACCGTCATACATGACGCGGACTTCCACGCCTTCGGCGGCTTTTTGTGCAAGGATATTCAAGATAGTGCCCCACATTCTGCCTTCTTCCACGATGAAATACTCCATAAAGATGAACTTTTCCGCGCTTTTCAGTGCTTCGAGCATGGCAGCCCACTTTTCCTCGCCCAAAGGATAGTAAGTTATCCTGTTCTTGTCGGTTATGGGGAAAGTGCTGCTCTTATTAAGGTAATGTACAAGTTCTGCAGTTTCGGGGCTTTCCTTTTTAAGCTCGGAAAGGACGTTCCCGTCCTGTTTTAAAGCGTCTTTATGTGTTTTTATGAGGTAATTGTAGCCTGCACCGACAGCGCGGCTGCCGATATTTGTTTTTGTATAAAGGTAGAAAAGCGTTCCGAAGACCGATGTGAGCGATACTACAAGTATCCAAGTAAGTTTTGCGGAAGAATCCATATCGCTGTTTACGATAGCGGCTATCACGAAGAAGTTGAAGACTCCCACACCGCCGAGGATATGGGCGATGATGCCCGCGAAGAAAGTTTCCGCCGCTATAAAGCAGGCGACACCCAGCAGCAGGAGAAGTATCACAACGCCTGTTCTGCTGAATACTATTCTCAGCAGACCTTTTTTATGCTTTTTAAGAAGGTTGAGTTCATCATTCATTATCTAAATCCTCCGACAAACAAATTCAAACTTATTATAACTCAAACCCAAGTTCATGTCAACATATTTTATATATCGACAAATTAAAAACCTTTTAATTTTTTGTATTCAAAAATTTGCATATTTTCCGCAGAAAAAATCAGCCGCCGAGATTTCCCGACGGCTGATCCGCTCTTAAAAGACGGTACTATCTGTCGTTCTGATCGCTGCTGTTGCTGCCGTTGCTGCTTCCGCTGCTGCTGCCGCCTTTGCCGTTCTTGCCGCCGCTGCGGTCCTGCTTGCTGTTCTGGCTGTTGTTCTGGTTCTGGTTCTGATTATTCATCTTTTTACACTCCTTAATATTTTTTCTCCGTATATTTTCAAAATTACGGAGACAAATTATACACAACGCTTGAAATCCGTGTAAACATGGTGTATAATGTTATTAATTATTTGCAAAGGAATGATAAATATGCATAGCTGTGGCATTTTGCTTCATATTTCCTCTCTGCCGGGAAGATACGGCATAGGAACAATGGGCAATGAAGCAAGGAAATTCGTTGATTTTCTTTCGGAAAGCGGTCAGGAATACTGGCAGATACTTCCTATCGGACCCACGGGCTTCGGCGACTCGCCTTATCAGAGTTATTCCGCTTATGCGGGAAATCCGCTGCTTATCGACCTTGAAACGCTCATTGACGAAGGGCTGATAAGCGCGGACGATCACGACCTGAACGTTATTGAAAAGACAGGGCATTTTGAAAGTTACGGAAAACTCGGCAGTTTCAAACAGATACTATTTAAAAAGGCTTTTGCGAAATTTTCTTCCGAAGCTTCGGAGAAACAGCGTGAAGCGTTTGAAAATTTCTGCCGCAAAAACAGTTTCTGGCTTGATGACTATGCTTTGTTCACCGCGCTCAAAGCGCATTTCAAAGATGTTATGTGGACAGAGTGGGAGGACGATATCCGCCTGAGAAAGCCCGATACGGTCAAGAAATATTCCCAATTATTAGCAAAAGATGCAAACTGTGTAAAATTTATCCAGTATAAATTCTTTGAACAGTATTATGCACTGAAAAAATATGCCAATTCAAAGGGAATAAAGATCTACGGCGATATGCCGATATATGTTTCGATGGACAGTTCGGATATCTGGGCTTCGCCGAAGCTTTTTATGCTTGATAAGGACAGGCGTCCGGTAAAAGTTGCAGGCTGCCCGCCCGACGATTTTTCGCCGACGGGACAGCTTTGGGGCAATCCTTTGTATGACTGGGAGTACATGGAAAAAACTCATTACAAATGGTGGATCGCAAGGGTAAAATATTCATGCAGGCTTTTTGACCTGACAAGGATAGATCATTTCCGCGGATTTGAAAGTTTTTACGCGATACCTTACGGCAACGAGACTGCCGAGATAGGTGAATGGCTCCCCGGACCGTCGATGAAGCTTTTCAGAGCGATAAAAGAAGAACTCGGGAATGTTGCGCTCGTGGCGGAAGATCTCGGTTTCCTTACGGCGGACGTAAGGAAGATGCTGAAAGAGTCGGGTTTCCCGGGAATGAACGTGCTGGAATTTGCTTTCGGCGGTGAGAACAGCAATTATCTTCCCCATAATCATGTCCGCAACAGCGTTACTTATATCGGAACGCATGATAATGACACTGCGGTGGGCTGGTACACGAGTTCCGACAAAAAGACCCGCAAAAATGCAAAAAAATATATGTCTCTCCGCAAAAAAGAAGGCATAAACTGGGGAATGATCCGCACGGCATATGCAAGTGTTTCCGACTTGGTGATAATACAGATGCAGGATCTTCTCGGGCTTGGTTCGGAAGCGAGAATGAACGTTCCCTCAACTATCGGCGGCGGGAATTGGTCATGGAGACTCAAAGGCGATGAACTTAACAAGCGGCTTTCGGAGAGGGTACTGGAATATGCGAAGCGGTATTTCCGCGTTCCGGAAAAGAAGAAGATAAAAGTAAAATTTATAAAGAAGTAATATAAATTTAAAGGACGGCTCATGCCGTCCTTTAAATTTGTCGATAAAGCATAATATAAGTTTTTGGTCAAACAACGGATCATTTTTAGAAAAAACAAATTGCTCTGTATTGTCAAACAACTCACAGGGTTGTTTGACAAGGAAAAAATAGAAATAATTTGTTAGTTCAAGGGGGAAGCCCTCTATCGCAGGGCTTCCCCCTCTTGCTGTCTGCGACAGCAATTCACCCCCAGCGGAGCTCCTAAAGGCATTAGGAGTTCCGCCGTTCTGCGAAAAACGAACTGCGTTCGTTTCGGCGGCGAGGGGCTTAGACGAATGCGAAGCATTCGTTTTTCCCTCAGACCCCGCAGCCTTGAAAGGCTGGCGAACTTTTTGCTCAATTTTGCGCTGCGCGCAAAATTGTTAAAAACTTTTTCAGCAAGCTGAAAGGACGGCTCCCGCCGTCCTTTCAGTTTATTTATTACCGCTTCGCTTTGAAGGAAGTTCCGTAAGATACGGTATCGCCATTCCCACAACCAAAAAAACTATCCCAACGATCCCCTGCGCGTTGAAACGAAATCCCGCAGGATAAATATGTGCAAGCGATCCTGCTATAAGTCCTAAAATAAGACAATATGTTCCCTGACGGTATTTCTTGATAACGATATCTATTATCTTTACCGCCCCGAAAAGCCCTATCACCGCTCCCACGGCAAATACCGCAAGAACAGGTATGTCTAAGTTTGCAACTGCGGAAATTATCGGATCGTATGCTCCGAAAATTTTCATTATCATTGAACCGCTTACGCCCGGTATTATCATTGCCGCAGCCCCGATGATCCCCATAACGATGTAAAGCATAATGTCGCTGACGGATAGTGCTGCTCCTTCGGTGAAAAGGCTCTTTCCTTCTCCCGCAAAAAGCAGGAATATCATAAACCCTGCGCCTATGAAAAACGGTATGAGATTTATGGGGCGGATATGTTTTTCATCGCGGCAGCATTCCCGATATACGGTGGGAACGCTTCCGAGGATAAGTCCCATAAAGAAAAGCTGAGTCGGCACATAATAATTTTCAAAAAGATGTTCCAGCAGCAGCGCGGTAAGGAAAACTCCCGCTGCCATGCCTATACCCACAGGCAGCAGAAAAGGCAGATTTTTGATGAGTTTTTTTATGTTCGGGACTATAGATGCTATGAGCCGATCGAAAATTTTCGTTACAACGGCGATAGTTCCGCCGCTTACGCCGGGAATGGCGTTGCCTATGCCTATAGCCATGCCTTTGAGAACAAGGATAAGGCTGTCTTTTGCTTTGTCAAAAAAAGTCATTTTGAAATATCCTTTCTTATAATATCAGATATAAAGATTATTGCACATTTTCGTGAAAATTTCAAGCAGCAGATGTATATTTTTCTTACAAAGCAAAAGTCGGCACGCGGTTTTGTTGTGCAATTATTCCGATATGCGCTGAAAAGTTCAAAAAGATCCCGAAAAACAAAGAAAAAATTCTGTTTTTTTTAAGTTATATCCGTTCTGCGGCACGAACGCGGAAAAAGTGTTCCCAAAAATGTTAAGGCAGCACCGCACAAAAAAACTCACTCACCCCGCCGTAAGAACAGCGGTGATGAGTGAGCGGAAAAGAATGTTGTTAATTGGCACTTGCTTCACGGACATCGCCCCGAAGCTTGAATTTCAGACGCAGATCATCGGTTATGAGTGCGATGAATTCGGAATTGGTGGGTTTGCCTTTCCCGACGCTGATGGTGTAGCCGAACATTCCGTTAAGTATGTCAACATCTCCTCTGTCCCATGCCGTTTCGATAGCATGGCGTATGGCGCGTTCCACACGGGAAGGAGTGGTGGAAAATTTTTCGGCTACGGTGGGGTAGAGCAGTTTTGTTATGCTCTCGAGCATTTCGGGATCGTTTATGGAAAGTATTATCGCCTCCCGTAAATAATGGTAGCCTTTTATGTGGGCAGGTATGCCGATCTGATGTATTATGTCGGTGACGATCATTTCGAGCCGTGTTTCCTTGTCTTTGCTGTAGCCCGCGGTCAGGTCGGCAAGATCTTCGGGGCTGATGTGGTCTATCGTCTTTACAAATGCAGACGCTTCAAAGGGTTTTAGCATAAGATAGGCGTTCCTGACGGACATTATCTCTTTTTCGGCGTAAGTATTCTTATAGGACGAAGTTACGACAAAAAACGGCTTATGTTCGAGGGATCTTGTCTTTTCTATAAGATCGAGCGCACCGCCGCCGGGCATTATCGCGCTGCAAAGCACAAAGTCGGGCATGAAGCTTTTGATCTCGGAGAAAAGCGCTGTTCCTTCGGCGGCACACATTCTTACGACATAGCCCGCTGTTTCGGCAGCGGAAGCGCATTGTTTGGCAAAATCAACGCTTTCTTCGCCGATAAGGAGTTTCGGGTCGCTTTTGGAACTGCGGATCTTTTGATTTTTTTGGTTTGACATTTTACTAATTCCTCCCAATTTTTATCATTATCCATATATTACCATAAAAAATTATGATTTTTAATATTAAATTATCAAGTAATTTTTCCATTTTTCGACAAATGAAGGGCGGCTTTGATAAATACGCCGAAATTTTTCCCGTGATAATACAGTGCACAGCGTATATGATGTGGTGTAAAAAACAGCTTTATCGGGATATACTGCGAAAAATGTATAATATCACTGCAAAAAATATCTTAATATGGCATAATGATGCGATCGATTCATTGTTTTAATATAATTCAGAAATAACGGAAATTTATGACACACGAAAAACGTGTTCCTGCACTTTTGTTCTGCCTTGCAGTTTCTTGCAAGGCAGATCTTAATAAAAAAGTGAAATTTTTGCATTTTCGGAATTATTTGGTTAAATGATAATACAAAATGACGCTATTTGTCAATAAAAAAGTGCCAAAAAATTAAACTTTATACATTATAACTAAAAAAATTATTACTTTTGTGTATATTCTGTATATAATTGACTTGAAATTTTAAAATGATTTGGTGTATAATTTATTTGGACGATCATTACAAAAAAACGCTGAGCCTTTTGCCGCATAAATATATTGAACGGCTCGGGAACCATATAATTGCTGATTTGCTGTAAAAATAAGGCTGTCTGATGTTCATTTCAGTTGAAAATAACATATTTTGATGGTTTTACTTGACGGCTGAGATTTTTTTTGATATAATTAGAACATTATGGTGTGAGACAGGATCGTTTGCACCTGCGTATTTGTTACAATACGATTACAATTATTACAAATTGTATACGATATGGGAATTTGCATTGACAAATGCTTGTTTTGCTGATATCATTTTTATAGCGGAAGGCTGCTTTTTATTCTTTTAAGGAGGAGGGAATGTATTGGAACGCTTTAATCTTTGCTACGGCTGCATGGAGCCGATAGACGAAAATGCTGAGGTCTGCCCACGGTGCGGCTACCATATGGGCGCACCCCATCTTCCTTCATACCTCGCTCCCGGAACTATGCTAAATGACAGATATATGGTCGGAAAACTCTGCGGATATAACGGCGAAAGCGCTTCATACATCGGATTTGATACCATTACCGAAACTAAAGTCGTTATAAAGGAGTATATGCCCGATCCGCTCTGTAAACGCGAAAAAGGCGGTCCGGTCATAAACGTTGATCCGAACTGCGTGGCTCAGTATAAAACTTTGCTCTCGGAGTTCGTTGAACTTAACAAGATACTCTCGAAAATGCGCACGCTTAACCACATAAACGCCGCAATAGATATGTTCGGCGACAACAATACCGCTTACGCCGTGTTCGGCTGGCTCGACGGCTGCACCCTCGGCGAGTACCTTAAACAACATTCGGGAAAACTTTCTTGGGAAGAAGTCAAAAAGCTTTTCCCGCCCATATTTACAACTCTTTCACTCGTCCATAACGCGGGTCTTATCCATAGAGGGATCTCTCCCGAAAATATCATCATTACCGAAAAGGGCGAACTTAAACTTACAGGTTTCTGCATCGCCGACGCAAGGACTTCCAATACGGAACTTATACCCGAAATATACAACGGCTATGCCGCTCCCGAACAGTACAGTTCCAACAACTGGCAGGGAACTTGGACGGACGTCTACGGCATATCTGCGCTGCTTTACCGCATACTTACAGGTACGGTCCCCGATGACGCGGTAACGAGAATGTCAGGCGATGAACTCAAAGAACCCGCAAAAATAGACCACAGTATTCCTTCAAATGTTTCAAGAGTAATAATGAACGGTCTTTGCCTTAACGGCGAAATGCGTATACAGACTATCACCGAACTCGTTACACAGCTGTTTGAACAGCCCGAATACGGCTCGTCAAGGCTTTCTTCGTCAAGTACCCAGACTATCACTATCCCAAGACAGGGAAGCGGCAGAAAAAAGAAGAAAAAGAAAAGTTCCGTTCCGAGCAGACACAGCTTGTTCATAATGATCATCGCAATAATACTTTGCGTGGGAATGTTCTTCCTGCTTATGGTGGTCATAAGCAAACTCGATGATACCAGCGGAAGATATAACACAAACGTAAATTCGGGACTTTCTACCATAACGGACAACGGCTCAGAGCCTGACTCTGCGTATACGACTTCGGTAACTATCGCTCCGATCACGGAAGCTTCCGTGATAACTACCACTTCCGAACAAAGCAACGTTATGGTGTATGTTATGAACGACCTTACCGGCATGACATATGACGCGGTAAGTTCTTCGGCAGGCTACAGCAGCCTTGTATTTACACCCGAGTATGAGTATAACGATGAGTTCGCAAGAGGTCAGATATTCTCACAGTCTATCCCAGAAAACGATATCTATGAGGAAGGCGCGGAGATCACAGTAAAAGTCAGCCTTGGTCCGAAATATATTACCATACCCGAATATGAGGGCATGAACAAAAAAGACTACTTCACTAAGCTTGACAGCCTCGGCATAAAGTATGAGGAAAAAGAAGAACTTACCGAGGACGTGCTGGAAGGCTACGTTTACAAAACAAGCAAAGAAGCAGGCGAAAAGATCGATGTCGAAATAGGCGAGACGCTTACGGTGTTCGTGGCTAAAAACCCTCCTAAAACGGAAACGGAGACAGTTACGGAAACTTCGGGACCCGCTCCGGAAGAGACCGCAGAGACAAGCGTTCCGGTAACGGGCGAACCCGATGTGGTGATAACTTTTTTTGATTGATCCTTTACGCTCGGAGCCGTTCCGCAGACACCGGAACGGCTCCTGCGCTTTTCACATTTTTTACGCCGAGGAAATGCAAAAAAAACTTTTTTTGATGAAAATTGAAAAAATGCTTGCAATATCGGCGGTATCGTGTTATAATAATATCAATTACGGATTTATCCGGTATATAGGTGTGCGGGCCCTGTGCAACAAAACACCGTGAACCATGTCAGGCGGGGAACCGAGCAGCATTAAGCGGAACGTTTCGTGTGCCGCAGCAAGCCTGCACGCCTATGTACCGGATACTTTTTATTTCGGATATGCTTTTTTGACGGGGAATGGTCTATGAATTTTTTTAGGAAACTTGCCGGCTTCTGGGCGGATTTCTCCCCGTGGCTGCTCGTGCATATGATAGTGTTCAGCCTTGCGGGAGGATATCTGGGTCATGATATCCTCGGCGAACAGGGAGCGGCGTATTACTATGCGGTCATACTTCTGAGCATCGCTGCGGCGTTTATTTTTTCGGTGTTAGCTTATTTCGCTTTCGGCAGACGCGACCTCAGATATATCCTCAACAAGGAAGATCCCTTCGACAGAAGAAGGATCTACAGCTGCTTTTCGGGAAAAAACGCTTCGCTTATCTGCGAGTCGCTCATAGATATGGAAATGCTAAGCTATGCGGAAGCGCTGGAAAAACTTAAAGAGGTAGAGAAGAACGGTGAACTTTCCGATATGCAGAAAGCAGTGCTGTCTTATTATATGGGAAGATGCTACCAATTAATGGGATATCCCTCAAATGCTGTGAAAAATTTCCGCTGTGCGGTGGAAAACGGCTTTGACCCGGACGATGTGTATGTGCTGGAAGCAAGATGTCTTGTTCAGAACGGCTGCTTTGATGAAGCGGTGGAAGTTTACGATCTGCTGCTTTCGAGAAACTGCGACCTCGATTTCCTGTATACGGATATAGGACTTGCATACCTGAAAAAAGGCGACGGGAACTCCGCGCTTGAATATTTTCAACGCTCGTTAAAAGAAAAAAAGAACTATGCTTTTGCCCTCGGCGGCTGTTCGCTTGCCTATCTGCAATTGAAGGATCTGGAAAAAAGCATGGAACTTTACAGACAAGCCCTTAACTGCAATATGACCGATATTTACGGCTTTAAGGTGTTTTACTGCAATATTGCCGAAGCGGTTGGTCTGCTTAACGAGATAGACCCGGATATCAAAAAAATTTCAATAAGCGGGATAGAGATCATCAGATAGGAAGTGTGCGGTCATGTATAAGGCTCTTTATCGTAAATATCGTCCGATGACATTCGATGATGTCGTTTCACAGCCGCATATCACCACTACGCTCAGAAATCAGCTGATAAATGACAAGACCGCTCACGCTTACCTGTTCACAGGTTCAAGAGGAACGGGAAAAACCACCTGCGCGCGTATACTTGCCAAGGCGCTGAACTGCCTGCACCCTGTGGACGGGAACCCTTGCCTTGAATGTGAGATATGCCGTGACGCGGACAGCGGCGCGCTGTCGGATATCATAGAGATAGACGCCGCTTCAAACAACGGCGTGGACGATGTGCGCGACCTGCGTGACGGCGCGGTCTACACTGCGGAAAGATGCAGATACAGAGTTTATATAATAGACGAAGTCCATATGCTTTCAAAAGAAGCTTTCAATGCTTTGCTGAAAATAATGGAAGAACCCCCTCCGCACGTCAAGTTCATTCTTGCGACAACGGAGATACACAAAGTTCTGCCGACGATACTTTCACGCTGCCAGAGATACGATTTCCACAGAATATTGCAGAAGGATATAAGAGACCGTCTGCTGTATGTTGCGGAGCAGGAAAATATCTCCCTTGACCGCGACGCTGCGGAACTTATCGCAAAAACTGCCGACGGCGGAATGAGAGACGCGCTCTCACTGCTGGATCAGTGCATAGCTTTCTCGGAAAATGTCACTGCGGATATAGTTTCAAACGCCGCAGGCATTGCGGGAAGAGGTCCTGTGTTCGATATAATGGAAGCCGCTGCGGAGGGAAATTCCGGAAAAGCCGTTGCGGTGACCGCTTCGCTTTACGATATGTCAAAAGATATGCAGAAGCTTTGCGGTGAACTTACGGAACAGTTCAGGAACGTTATGATGGCAAAGGCAGTTCCCGAAAACCCCGATCTGCTCGTATGCACGCCGGACGAACTTGTGAGAATAAAGGCTCTGGCGGAAAAAATGTCACTTGATGATATAATGTCAAAACTCGATATACTTCAGAGCGCGAACGAAAGGATAGCAAAGGCTGCTTCAAAACGCGTTGAGTTTGAAATGTGTATGCTCAGGCTCTGCTCGGCAGGGAACCGCGGCGGAACTGCGGCAAACCGTTCGGAAGGCGAATTGCTCGCAAAGATAGATATGCTCGAAAGACGAGTTTCGGAACTTTCTTCCTCATCTGTCGGCAGGAACGTTCCGCAGGATAACGGATATCCCCGCGCCCCGCAGCAGTATGCACCTGCGCAGCCGCCAAAACAAAAGGATCCCACGGAAGCAAGGGAGCTTCCAAAGCTTACGCCGGAAGATCTTACCCCGGAGGACAGATGGCAGGATATCCTTGAAAGATTTGCGGAGATATGCCCGTCGGTAAACGGCGCGCTGAACGGTTCCTACGCAGTCAAAGGCGGGGGATTGATGCTGATATGTACACCGAGCAATTTTTTCCTTTCACTTCTTAAAAATAAGGAAAACGCTTCCAAACTGAAAGAAGCCATATATCTTGTCACAGGAGAAAATTATGCCATAAAAGCTAAATGTATTGCTCCGAAAGACGGCGATGCAGCTTCTTCCGCGGAAAACGACAGAATGCTCGGCATACTGAAAAAAGCACGGGAAAATAATGTTCCCGTTGAAGAATGATGATCCGCCCGTACGGGCTGATATAAACTGTAAACAAAACGGCTCGTCAGCCGCCGACGGCGTTCCGTACAACACACTTTTTACGGCGGAGAAACGGAGTAAAGAAATGAAAGCAAGATTACCGCAGGGAATGGGCGGAGGCGCTCAGAATGTTAACGGAATGATAAAGCAGGCACAGAAAATGCAGGCTCAGATCACCGCGCTCCAAGAGGACATCGAAAACAGGGAATTCACTTCCACGGCAGGCGGCGGAGCAGTAGAAGTTACGCTTAACGGAAGAAAAGCTATCAAAAATCTGACCATAAAACCGGAAGTTGTGGATCCAAATGACATAGAAATGCTTCAGGATCTTATCATAAGCGCTTTCAACGATACGGT
The DNA here is from genome assembly GCA_947625915.1 of uncultured Clostridia bacterium. GTDB lineage: Bacteria > Bacillota > Clostridia > Oscillospirales > Ruminococcaceae > RGIG8773. The sequence goes on along the minus strand of CANQPX010000005.1, from coordinate 38,089 downwards.
AAAGAAGATAGAAGATACCACTGAAAACGAAATGGGAGCAATTACCGGCGGAGTTTCGTTCCCGGGACTTTTCTGATGCTGTGATGAACGAACGGCTGCGGAAATATATTTGCAGCCGTTTTATATCGTTATTAGTGATTTGGAGGTTCAATATGGCAAATAATACCGCGCTGCCGCTGGTGATACTGGCAGAACAGTTCGCAAAACTCCCCGGGATAGGAATGAAAAGCGCACAAAGGCTCGCATATCATGTTATGAGCATGACCGACGGGGAAGTACAGGCTTTTGCGGACGCACTTATAAATGCACACAGTACGGTAAAATGCTGCCGTGAATGTCAGAACCTTACGGAAGGTGAACTTTGCCCGATATGTGAGGACGATCTGCGGGATCACGGCACGATATGCGTTGTGGAAACGCCTAAAGATATTTCCGCATTTGAGCGCACGAACGAATATAAAGGGGTATATCACGTTCTTCACGGGCTTATCTCGCCCATAGACGGCATAACTCCCGATAAGATACGCATCAAAGAATTGCTTTCGCGGATAGGCAAGGATAACGTAAACGAAGTTATCATGGCTACAAATCCCACCGTTGAGGGCGAAGCAACGGCAATGTACATCTCAAAACTTCTCAAACCTTTGGGAGTAAAGGTAACAAGACTTGCATTCGGACTTCCCATAGGCGGAACGCTTGAATATGCGGACGAAGTAACGCTTTTCAAGGCGCTTGAAAACAGGAATGAGATATAGCTTGCTGATTTTGTGCATAAAGCTGTAAAAACGGGATATTATATTGTTACAAGTGACGAAAATGGGAAATGCTCTTGACAAACGAGGGAAAATGTGATAAAATTTATAAGTCGTGGAAAGCTTTGCTGATATGTCCGTTTATTTTGGGATATAGCCAAGCGGTAAGGCAGCGGACTTTGACTCCGTCATTGCGGTGGTTCGAATCCACCTATCCCAGCCAGTCAAAGAGTTCGCGGAATACACGGCGAACTTTTAATATTGGGGTGTCGCCAAGCGGTAAGGCACTTGACTCTGACTCAAGCATTACCGGGGTTCGAATCCCTGCACCCCAGCCAAGTTGAACTTGGAGACAGATATTCCTTTGAGAATGTTTTGTCTCCAAGTTTTATTTTTATTATTTGCAGATCTGTAATGATATTTATCAACAAGGAGAGAAAAATAATGACACAATATGAAAAAATGACCGCAACTCCGATACCGAAACTGATATTGACGCTGTCTGTGCCGACAGTGATCTCAATGCTCGTTACGAATATATATAATCTTGTGGATACTGCCTTTGTGGGACGGCTCGGAACAAGCGCAAGCGGCGCGGTGGGAGTCGTTTTCGGCTTTATGTCGATCATACAGGCAGTAGGATTTATGTTCGGTCAGGGTTCGGGAAGTATCATTTCACGCGCTTTGGGTCAGCAGGATAAGGATAACGCTTCGATCCATGCTTCACTGGGATTTGCGGGATCGTTCTGCTTCGGAGTGCTGATAACGGCGGTAGGATTTGCCCTTCTGGACGAAATGATCTTTCTGCTCGGCAGTACGGAAACTATTGCTCCTTTTGCAAAAACTTACATAGCGTACATACTGATAGCCGCGCCTTTTATGAGTTCGAGCCTTACGTTAAACAATATACTGCGCTACGAGGGAAGAGCGTCGTTGGGAATGATAGGTCTTATGACAGGTGCGGTGCTGAATATGATAGGCGACCCGATATTTATGTTCGCGATGGATATGGGCATAGCGGGCGCGGGGCTTTCAACTGCACTCAGCCAGATAGTGAGCTGGTGCATACTCGTGAGTATGTTCCTTTCGGGAAAGACCGATACGCGTCTCGGGTTTGAACAGCTTAAAAAGGGAAGTATAATGAAGCTGCTGAACATCATGGCAACAGGTTTCCCGAGTATGTTAAGGCAAGGGCTGAACAGTCTTACCACGGTACTGCTCAACTCATGCTGCGCGGTTTACGGTGATGCGGCTGTGGCGGCAATGAGTATAGTTTCAAGAATAATTTTCTTTGCGTTTTCCGTTGCGCTCGGTATCGGACAGGGCTTTCAGCCCGTGTCGGGTTTCAATTACGGCGCGGGAAAATACGAGCGCCTGCGGAAAGCTTTTATGTTCACGATCATGATCTCGGAAGGGATAATCGTTGTCGGCTGTACGCTGCTGATAGTATTTTCGGAAAGCCTGATAGGGATATTCCGCGACGATGCGGAAGTTATAAGCATAGGCGTGCGGGCGTTGAGATTACAGGCAATGGCGCATATCGTACTCCCGCCGTGTATGGCGGTGGAAATGCTTTTCCAGAGTACGGGAAAGCGTCTTGGCGCGTCTATACTTTCTTCATTGAGGAGCGGGCTGTTTTTCATTCCCGCGCTGCTGATACTTTATCATTGCAGAGGGCTTGCGGGGATACAGGAGGCGCAGCCTGTATCGCTCCTGCTGTCACTTCCGGTAACTATCCCGTTCGCGATAATTTTCTTTAAAAAACTTCCTGCGGAGGATAAAGCCGAGGAGACCGCATGAAAATGCAGCGCGTACTGCGGGATATTTTCTATTCGGATGCGATCTTTATGCTCTGTATGCCGCTTTTCATCACTATGCTCCGCAGCAGCGGCACATACATGAAGGGACATTTCATAACTTTTATAAGAATTTTTATCCGCAGGGGAATGAGCCTTGCGGAATATTTTTTGTTTGGAGCGGCAGTGTCGGAGCACAGCACTTCGGAAAGTATCCGCGCGCTGTTTACCGCAAAACTTATCCCTTCAAGTGAACTTGGACTTATCAGCCCCGCCGCTTCGCCGATTAGGAACGCTCCGTCCTTCCCCGCGCAGATGTCAAAAGGGGACTTGGGGCGCAGGACAACGCAGGCTTCGGTCTTTATGGGCGTTCCGAAAACAAAGCCGCGGGCTTCGAGACGTTTTTTCTGCTTTTCAAAATTTTCTCTGCAATTTTCAGGCGCAAAGGCTCCGCCGAAAATGAAAATGTTATCCTTGGAGATCGACCAGGAACAGCAATCGCTTGTTTCGGGGTCAAAAATGCAGCTGTAGAAAGGTTTTGCGTTTTCCTCGGGGAACCATTGCTGTATGGCGGTGTAACGGCGTATCTTCTTGTCGGGGTAAAGGTATTTACGGACAATGGAGTTCGCCCCGTCCGCGCCTATTATTTTATCGGCGGAAAAAATTTTCTCGCTGCCGTCGTTCCCTTTACAAACAAGGCGGAACGTTCCGTCGGCATCGCGGGAAATTTTCCTGCATTTTCCGAGAAAATTTTCCACGCTGTCGGGGATAAGGCTTTCGAGCCAGAGATCGAATTTATGGCGGTCAAGGTTCATATAGAAACGCTGATAATGGCGTTCGGCACCGTTTTTCAGGTCGATGGTGCGGACGGAAAATATCTGCGGATCAACAAGGATCTCTTTCGGAAGCGTAAGGTCGAACTCTGCAAAGGCTTTCTGTGCATCGGGAGAAAGAAGCCCTCCGCAGGTCTTGCGGAAACTGTTTTCGGAGTCGTTCTTGCCGTCGATCAGCAGCACTTTGAAATTTTTTCCTATAAGCCTTGCAAGAGTTGCTCCCGCAGGACCTCCGCCTATAATTGCTATGTCAAATTTTGTCATATAATTTCTCCTTTAATGTGTTCTCGGTAAAAAAATTGAAATTTTGCTGCCAATATGCGGCAAAAGAATATCCTGACAAGCAGCGGAATATATTTATCCATATAGAGTATAAAAACTTGTCCGCAATTTTCCAAAAAATTTTGTACAGTACATAAAGTATAACATATTTTTGCGGAAATTGGAATTGCGGATATGCTTTTTTGTGAGAAATGCACAACAAAAGTGTTGAACGCTTGTGATAAATTTTTATAGCATTTTGTCGGATATTGTGTTATAATGTTTATATGACTGCATATCGTGTGCGCGGGCGCAAAAGCACTTGCCGCGATGTGTCAAAGCATAATTTATTGAGGAGGTCCTATAATGTCTACTATTTCATCCGTTCCTTTCTCCGGTACTCCCGAACAGGAAAAAAAGCTTCGCGAAATAATCGCAAAGCATAAGGAAGAAAAAGGCTGCCTGATGCCTATACTTCAGCAGGCTCAGGAGGTCTACGGCTATCTTCCTATCGAAGTGCAGAAAATAATCGCTGCCGAAACAGGCTACCCGCTTGAAAAGATCTACGGCATAGTTACTTTCTACGCTCAGTTCGCTCTCAATCCTAAGGGCAAGTACAGGATCTCAGTCTGTCTGGGAACCGCTTGCTACGTCAAAGGAAGCGGCGATATCTACAACAAACTTATCGAAAAACTCGGCATCGAAGGCGGAGGCTGTACTCCGGACGGAAAATTCTCCCTTGAGGCTTGCCGCTGCATAGGCGCGTGCGGTCTTGCTCCCGTTCTTACGGTCAACGATGACGTTTTCGGAAGACTTACCGTTGACGACGTTGATAAGATCCTTTCCCAATACGCTTGATTCCCCGAAATTACCTTTATCCCGATACGTCCGGCTTTACCGGAAAGGGGAAAATAAAAATAAAATACTCAAGGAGGAAAATTACCAATGAAAAAATCAATGGAAGAGCTTATGAAAATAGGCGCTGACATGAAAGAAAAGCTCGGTATCCGCGATGAGAAAAACGCTGACGGTACCATTACAAAGCGCCACGTTCTGGTGTGCGGCGGTACAGGCTGTACTTCGTCCGGAAGCGCTAAGATAATCGACAAACTTCACGAAGAGATCAAAAAGAACGGCATCGAGGACAAGGTAGAAGTAGTAAGAACAGGCTGCTTCGGTCTCTGCGCTCTCGGTCCTATCATGATCGTTTACCCCGAAGGTTCCTTCTACTCAATGGTAAAGGAAGAAGAGATCGAGGAGATCGTTGCCGAACACCTCAAAAACGGCAATATCGTTAAAAAATACCTCTACAAAGAGACCGTTATGGAAGACGGCAGCATAAAATCACTTCACGAGACCAATTTCTATAAGAAACAGCACCGCGTTGCCCTCAGGAACTGCGGTAATATAGATCCCGAAAATATCGACGAGTACCTCGGTACAGACGGTTATAAGGCTCTGGAAAAAGTCCTCAAGGAGATGTCCCCCGAAGAAGTTATCCAGACCATTCTCGATTCCGGTCTCCGCGGACGCGGCGGCGGCGGATTCCCCACCGGTCAGAAGTGGAAACTGGCAAGAAATATCGTTCCGAACGCAGATCAGAAATACGTTTGCTGTAACGCCGACGAAGGCGACCCGGGCGCATTCATGGACCGTTCCGTTCTGGAAGGCGACCCCCATGTCGTTCTTGAAGCTATGGCTATAGCAGGTTACGCTATCGGCGCAAATCAGGGCTACATATATGTCCGTGCAGAATATCCTATCGCTATCCACCGTCTGGAGATCGCCATCGGACAGGCAAGAGATTACGGTCTGCTGGGTAAGGATATTTTCGGAACAGGCTTTGATTTCGATATCGAACTCCGTCTCGGCGCAGGCGCATTCGTCTGCGGTGAGGAAACAGCCCTTATGACCTCTATCGAAGGAAACCGCGGCGAGCCTCGTCCCCGTCCTCCGTTCCCTGCGGAAAAAGGTCTTTACAGCAAGCCTACTATCCTTAATAACGTTGAAACATATGCTAACGTTCCGAGGATCATTCTCAACGGCGCAAAGTGGTTCGCCGATATGGGAACAGAAAAATCCAAGGGTACTAAGGTATTCGCCCTCGGTGGTAAGATCAACAACACAGGTCTGGTAGAAGTTCCTATGGGAACTACTCTCCGCGAAGTCGTTGAAGAGATCGGCGGCGGTATCCCCAACGGAAAGAAGTTCAAGGCTGCTCAGACAGGCGGTCCTTCCGGCGGATGTATCCCTGCAGAGCATTTCGATGTTCAGATCGACTATGATAACCTTATCGCTATCGGTTCAATGATGGGTTCAGGCGGACTTATCGTTATGGACGAGGACAACTGTATGGTGGATATCGCCAAGTTCTTCCTCGAATTTACGGTAGATGAATCCTGCGGTAAGTGTACTCCATGCCGCGTTGGTACAAAGAGACTGCTCGAAATACTCACAAAGATCACCAAGGGTCAGGGTACTCTTGAAGATATAGACAAGATGGAGGAACTTTGCTACTACATCAAGGCGAACTCCCTCTGCGGTCTGGGTCAGACAGCTCCTAACCCTGTTCTTTCAACGCTGAAATTCTTCCGCGATGAGTATATCGCTCACGTTGTGGATAAGAAATGTCCCGCAGGCGTATGTAAAGACCTGCTCAGCTATGAGATCGATCCCGCCAAGTGCAAAGGCTGCACAGCCTGCGCAAGAGTATGTCCCGGCGGTGCTATCGAAGGAACAGTCAAGAATCCTCATGTTATCAACAAGGATAAGTGCCTGAAGTGCGGCGCTTGCATCGAGAAGTGTAAGTTCGGCGCAATTTCCAAGAAGTAAGCCATAGGAGGAATTGAATAGATGGATATGATCAATGTAAAAGTCAACGGCGTTGATGTTTCCGCGCCTAAGGGTTCTTCGATCCTTCAGGCTGCACGCCTTGCAAATGTAGATATTCCCACACTTTGCTACCTCAAAGATATAAACGAGATCGGTGCCTGCCGTATCTGTATAGTCGAAGCCGACGAAGGCAGAGGCAAGAGACTGGTAGCTTCCTGCGTTTACCCCATATCCGAGGGTATGCAGATATTCACGAACACACCGAGAGTTCTGGAATCCAGAAAGAAAACTCTCCAGCTCATTCTTTCAACTCATGAGAAGAAGTGTACTTCCTGCGTAAGAAGTGAGAACTGCGAACTCAAGAAAATGTGCCACGATATGGGCATTGAGGACGAGTGCAAGTATGACGGCGAGAACATCTCTTACGAGATAGACTACTCCGCTGCTCATATGATAAGAGATAACAATAAGTGCGTTCTCTGCCGCCGCTGCGTTGCCGTATGTAATGCAAATCAGGGCGTTGGAGTTATCGGCGCAAACGAGAGAGGCTTCAAGACACACATCAGTTCCGCATTTGAACTTGGTCTCGGTGAAACGAGCTGTATCTCCTGCGGACAGTGTATCTCCGTATGTCCTGTCGGCGCGATCACCGAAAAGGACGATACCGCAAAAGTTATGGAAGCTATCGCAGATGAGAAGAAATTCGTTATCGTACAGACCGCTCCCGCAGTACGCGCAGGTCTGGGTGAGGAATTCGGCTATCCTATGGGAACGAATGTCGAAGGCAAAATGGCTGCCGCTCTCAGAAGGATCGGCTTCGATAAAGTGTTCGATACCGATTTCGGCGCAGATCTTACGATCATGGAAGAAGCTACGGAACTTGTTGAACGCGTTAAGAACGGCGGAAAACTTCCGATGATAACTTCCTGCTCACCGGGCTGGGTAAAATACTGCGAGCACTACTTCCCCGATATGATAGAGAACCTTTCTTCCTGCAAATCTCCTATGCAGATGTTCGGCGCAACGGCAAAAACTTACTATGCTCAGAAGATGAACATAGATCCTAAGGATATGGTAGTAGTTGCTGTAATGCCGTGTACGGCAAAGAAATTCGAGATAGGCAGAGACGACCAGAGCGCAGCGGGCGTTCCCGATGTTGATATTTCTATCACAACAAGAGAACTTGCACGCCTTATCAAGAGATGCGGCATCAAGTTCACCGAACTGCCCGATGAGAAGTTTGACGAGCCTTTGGGAATTTCCACAGGCGCAGGCGTTATCTTCGGCGCAACGGGCGGCGTTATGGAAGCTGCTCTCCGTTCCGCAGTCAAGTTCATCACAGGTGAAGAAGCGGGAAATATCGACTTTACCGAAGTCCGCGGCACACAGGGCATCAAGGAAGCTTCCTACAAGGTGGGAGATCTTGATGTGAAAGTTGCTGTTGCTTCAGGAACTGCGAACGCAGCCGAACTTCTCAGAAAAGTTCAGAAGGGCGAAGCAGACTACACATTCATTGAGATCATGGGTTGTCCCGGCGGCTGTGTAAACGGCGGCGGTCAGCCTCAGGTACCTGCTTCCGTGCGCAATTTTGAGGACGTAAGAGGTATCCGTGCAAAAGCACTGTACGATCAGGACGCTAAGATGGAACACAGGCGTTCACATGAAAATCCTGCTATACAGGAACTTTACAAAGAGTTCTTTGAGAAGCCCGGCAGCCACAAGGCTCACGAGATCCTGCATACAAGTTATGTTAACAGAGGACTTTATTGATAAAAAATTGCGTTTAGCATAAAATTACCGCCTTCGGGGATATCCGAGGGCGGTAATGTTTTGTAAAAAAATAGCGACCCGCTCCGATGTTGTAAAACAAAAGAGCGGGTTTATTATTTTCCGTTTACGAAGCAGAACACCCGCGCCGCTGCCGTCTATCTTTCGGAGAACGTCAAGCCGCTCACGAATCAGCGGAAACGCGCCTGAATGTCCCTGACCGTTCGGGCATAGCTTGACCTACTCACGGAGCGGAACGCCGCCCGCCGCCGTCTGTCTTTCGGAGAACGTCAAGCCGTACCCAGACCAACGGAAACACGCCTGAATGTTCCTGACCGTTTCGGGCAAGATCAGAGCGAAAAAACCTCTTGACACGTATAATAATACGTGTTATAATGTTTTATGTAAGGGGGAAACTAAATTGAAAAGCTATTCATCACGTGAAGTTATTCAAATACTTGTAGCTGATGGCTGGTATGAAGTCAATTGTGCCGGAGATCATCACCAATTTAAACACCCGCATAAAAAAGGACGTGTAACGGTAACACACCCCCGAAAAGATTTCCCGATGAAGACACTAAAAAGCATTGAAAAGCAAGCAGGCGTTAAATTTGAATAATATCTGTTTGAAAGGTTGTGTTTATATGAAAGATAATTATATTTTCCCCGCCGTATTCGACTATGAAGCCGATGGGATCTCTATTGAATTTCCCGATCTTCCCGGCTGTCTCCCTTGCGGCGATACAGTAGACGAAGCCGTAAAGAACGCAAAAGAAGCGTTGCAGCTGCATTTATACGGTATGGAGCAGGACAACGAGGAGATCCCGACCCCGACACCAATAAATAATATTACCGTTGAACCAAATCAAGCTATTATTTTAATTGATGTGTTTATGCCCACATTCAGAGAAAAGCAAAAAACAAAATATATAAAAAAGACACTTTCTATTCCCGCGTGGCTCAATGCAGAAGCAGAGCATTACGGCGTTAATTTTTCCGCAGTTCTGCAAGACGCATTGAAACAAATTTTAAACGTTCGTTGACTGAAACGGCAACGCCGTTGTATAAATACTTACAGGAACAAATTTGACCCGCTCCGATGTTGTAAAACAAAAGAGCGGGTCTTGTTTGCTGCTTATGGAGCAGAACGCTCCGCAAACCGCGTAATTCAGGCGTTTTCTCTTGGTGGAGCATAGGGGACTTGAACCCCTGACCCCCACACTGCCGGTGTGGTGCGCTCCCAACTGCGCTAATGCCCCATTTAGTGATGATATGCACGTTCCTGTGCAGAAAAATCCGGCTGGTGCGGGTGACAGGACTTGAACCTGCACGTCGTGGACACCGGATCCTAAGTCCGGCGCGTCTGCCAATTCCGCCACACCCGCCGACCGACAATGTTTATTATACATCACTGTTTTCTTTTTGTCAAGGTTTTTTTCAACTTTTTTATCAGCATTTTGTTCATAATTTTACATTTTATACAATTCTGTTATGCTTACTTGACTTTCTTCGGCGAAAAAGTTATAATATCTATGTGCAAAAATGCGGTGCATTACCGATGTGATTTCGGGATCTTATTAACTGAAAGGAATTTTTTTATGATATATGAGATCAAAGGCACTCCTTTTCCTGCGGTGATCTGCCGCCTTGAAGGCGGTGAATCTGTCTTTTGCCGCAGCGGCGCTATGTCATGGTCATCGCCGAATGTCATGATGGTAAGTAATAACATCCGGGATCTTAGCAGATTGATATCACGGAGCATAGTTTGTGAATCATTTTTTCTGAATGAATATACTGTTACCGGAGGAATGGGCAATATTGCTTTTTCATCGGGCATTCCGGGAAATATTATCCCGCTTGAAATAACGCCTTCAAGGCAGACAGCGGTCTACAGACCGTCATTTCTTGCTTCAAGCGAAAATGTAAATATCGGCATATTTTTCAGGAAAAGATCAGGTTGCGGACAGTTGAGCGGCGAAGGATTCGTCATGCAGAAATGCAGCGGCGAAGGCACCGTTTTTATCAGGACGCATGGAAGTGTTATTGAATATGACCTTGCACGGAAACAGTCGATCATCATAGGCATAGGTCATCTTCTTGCAATGGATACGACCTGCACTATGGATATAGAGACCGTCAATGATTCGGATACCGAGTTCTTGGGCGGAGAAATACCGTTAAACATAAGATTGGGCGGTCCCGGGCATATATGGCTGCAAACCATGCCTATGTGTGACTTTGCCGATAATATACGTCCTTATATCGTTCCCGACAATTAAATCGGCATAAAAGATCCGTGCGGGCAAAAAAATGAAATGAAACACGAGAAACAGAGAGATTTGAAGCAAATCGCAGAGATTTAAAGAGATTGAGGGATATATTTTAAAAATTCGGCAATTTGAATGTTGACTTGACGTGGATCATCGTTTATAATTAACAATGTTGTGTCGTGTAAACGAATTTCGCCTATAAGAGTTGCTATACGGCTGCTTCGTGAACAGACAAAAATTTATTTGAAGAGGAGAATGACTATGTCAACCTATATGCCTAAGGCAAACGAGATCAGCCGTAAATGGTATGTGCTTGATGCTGCCGATAAGTCCCTCGGACGAGTTGCCGCGCAAGCCGCTTCTATCCTCCGCGGAAAGAATAAGCCGACCTTCGCTCCCCATGCGGACTGCGGCGACCACGTTATAATCATCAACTGCGCACAGGCTAAACTCACCGGCAGAAAACTTGAACAGAAAACCTATAAGTGGCACACCGGCTGGATCGGCGGTCTCAAAGAGATCAAGTACAGCGATATGATGAAGAACGACCCCGAAAGAGCAATGATGATCGCTGTAAACGGTATGCTCCCCAATAATACCCTCGGAAGAGCAGCACTCAAACGCCTGAGAGTATATGCGGGCGCAGAACACGATCATGCGGCTCAGAAACCCGAAAATTACGAGATATAAGGAGGCGGCGTAAATGTACGAATCTAAACAGCAATATTTTTACGGCACCGGAAGAAGAAAAAGTTCCGTTGCAAGAGTAAGAGTTTATGCAGGCAGCGGCAATATTACCATAAACGGCAGAGACATCAATGATTACTTTGGTCTTGAGACCCTTAAACTCATAGTTAAACAGCCTCTTATCCTTACAGAGAACACCGATAAATTTGATGTTGTATGTACAGTTGCAGGCGGAGGAGTTACAGGACAGGCAGGAGCTATCCGTCACGGACTTTCAAGAGCGCTTCTTCAGGTCAACGCTGAAATGCGTCCTATCCTCAAGAAGGCAGGATTCCTTACTCGTGACCCGAGAATGAAGGAAAGAAAGAAATACGGTCTCAAAGCCGCAAGACGCGCTCCGCAGTTCTCAAAGAGATAACAAGCGCATATATTTCATTGGCGAAGAACGCGTATTTTCAGTTTTTTTATCGTTCCGGGCTTCTCTTAAAACCGTTGAGAGCCGGGCGGTGATCGACAAGAATTTAAGGCATTTGCCATTAAAACAAAATATCCCTTACGGAAATTTCCGTAAGGGATATTTTCTATTTACATATATTTATTTTTTCGATACCTTTTCTTTTTGCAAACGTGCATTTTTTCAATTATAACACCTCTTTATATTATATTTTAGGATAAATAGTCCTAAATGCCAATAGGACATATGAACCTAAGATATAATATATTTTGGGTGATGTATGGTGCGTCTGAGGATAAGAGATATGCGTGAGGACAGAGACCTTACACAGAAACAGATAGCAGAATATCTTATTTGCGATTAATCGTTATATTAAAAGTATGAACGTGAAGAAAGAGAGATACCGCTTCATCTTCTTGTAAAACTTGCCGATCTTTATAATGTAAACCTTGACTATCTTGTCGGCAGAAGCAAAAATTCCGAGCGTTTAAAATAAAAATTATTCTCTCCGAAAATTTCCGGCGGGAATTTAATTTATAAAATTTTGTCAATATCTCTTTTACTGTAAATAAATCGTCTGACTTCCATTACATCGTCTATGACAACATAAAAAACCGAATAATTTCCTACATAGATCCTGTAATATGTATTTTTTCGCTTTTTTATTGAGTGAAAAGGTTCAAATGCTAACGGAGAATCAAGCCGCTTTTCTATGGCTTTTTTAGTTTCATTCAATAAATGTTCGGCAGTATAAGCATTATTTAATGTCAATGAAATGTATCTTACAGCATTTGTAAGATCACGTTCAAACATTGGCAATATTCTTAGTTTATAAGTTTTCACGAAGTACCGTCCTCACTCTGTCAAAGACTTCATCAGATGTATAGCGAACATCGGTTCTTTCAGCTTCTTTATCGGCTTCGTCAAGTTTAGCTTCAATATCCTCTGTCAGTGCGGAATATTGTTCAAGACTTAAAACTACCATAGTTCCATAGCCGTTTTTTGTAAGAAATACGGGCTGCCCGTCACTTACAATATTTTCTATTTCCGGGAATTTATTTCTAAGATCTGATACAGGTCTTATTTGCATCATACCGATCGCCTCCGTAACTTATTTTATCATAATTTTATCATAATATTATTGAAATGTCAAGTAAAAAATATCCCTTACGGAAATTTCCGTAAGGGATATTTTATTTGTCCTCGTAATGTCCTTTGCATTGATATATTTCTATTATGTCATTGCCGACTTTGTATACGAGCCTGTTTTTATCGTCTATTCGTCTGCTCCAATAGCCGTTTAAATTATCTTTTAAAATTTCGGGTTTGCCGATACCGTTAAAAGGATCGCGGGAAATGTCTTTAATAAGTGCATTTATGCGTTTTAAAGTCTTTTTATCCTGCGTTTGCCAATAAAGATAATCTTCAAATGCTTTTTCTGTAAATGTAATATTACTCATCAGCCATCTTTTCCAATTCTTCAATAGTTTTAATTACGACTTTTCCTTGGCGCATCTGTTCAATGCTTTCTTCAAGAGCTTTCATATTCGTCGGACTGTAAAACGGATCTGCCGAAACTTCAAAAGGTATGCGTTTTTCACGGGTCATTTTTTTGGCAAATATCGTTATTGCCGTTGTCATTGAAAGTCCAAGATCGCTGCATATGCTGTCAAAATCTTTTTTCAGTTGTTCGTCCATTCTTACGCTTATGGTAGTTTGTGGCATAATACACACTCTCCCTTCTATTTATATTATAATACGTTGTTGCACCATTGTCAATACATTGTATGACTATTATTTCATAAACACAAAATTTTTCAGTTCAAACAGACACCTGTTCTTGAAAGGTTCTCCCGTCCAGTCATCGGCGTAGTCTGTTGTTATCTTAAAGAACACCGAGTGCCGTCCGGTAACTGCTTTTACGACAGCATTTACGGTGCCGCCGTTCCTGCCGACGTCGCAAATGCCGATCTCTTCGCCGTTTTCACCGTCGATCAGTATATGCATATGACAATCACAGCCGCAGCCGACCGTCTCTGCGGCAAATTCCATAGTCTTGCTGCCGAAGTCGTCTCCGAAATCAAAATATTTGTAACCGATCACAGCGCCGTCAAAAATGTTTGTCACAACGCGTTCAAAAACGTTCTTTTCGGTAATTATCGCCCCGCCTTTCAGGACGCAGGCAATTTCTGCGGCGGTGATCTTGTAAGGGTCAAGGGAATTTTCAAATCCAAGGGAAGTCATTTCTACCGGCGGGATAGTTCCGTCCGGAAGTATCTCTATCTTTTCAACACAGCCGCGGCGGGACATTATGGTGCCGTTGGTCATGCGGTGGTAGAAAATATACCACTGCCCGTTGATGTTCGCGATCGAACCGTGATCGTTCCCGCCGGGATAGTCCACGCCGTTGTCAACGATATACCCGCGGTATTTGAAAGGTCCCGTGGGACTGTCGGAAGTCGCATATGCAAGGCGGCTGCCGCGGAGAGGGGAGTATATCATATAATATGTTCCGTTGACTTTGCGCGGCGAGCAGGCTTCAAAGAAAAGCGTATCATGCTCCGTAAAGCCGTCCTCGGGACGTTCCTCACGGGGAATGAAATGCTCAATACAAGTGCCGTCAAGGATCTCATACATATTATCGCTGTTTACTTCTGCAAGGAAAGAACGCTCAAATCCGCAGTAAATGTAAGTCCTTCCGTCATCGTCAACAAGCACTCCCGGGTCTATGAACCAGCCGTTGCAGCATATCTCGTCGGGAATGGTATATTTATATTGCGAAAGCAGCTTGAAAGGTCCTTCGGGACGGTCGCTGACCGCAACGCAGCCTTTTGCATTTACAATATATGCATATAAATAGTATCTTCCGTCTTTTTCCACAACATCGGGGGCGTAAAGCTGACAGCGCTTGTCCGTCCAGTCGGTGTCGGCAGGGTAGTCGCGGGTGGCTTGCGTACGGAAAATGTCTCCGTGGCAGACCCAGTTGTTAAGGTCGTCAAGCGGCGCGCTCCAGCATTTAAGGACATAGTCGCAGAATTTGTCCGAGCCTGCAAGGTCATGCGAGCCGTAAACGTAGATCCTGTTTCCGAAAACGCGGGGTTCGCCGTCGGGAATGTATTCCCAGCAGGGAAGATATGGATTTGGCATAAAATTCCTCCTTAAATCATATCAAATGGCAATTTGTTAAAATTATTGTATCACAGTTATTTAAAAATTTCAATATTTGTATAAAGATATTTTTATTTTATTTAAATTTGCGTGGTATAATATTATTGTGAAAAAATTGTGAGAAGTCAAAATACCGCGACAGTCATTTTCACTAAAATATCGATTTGGAAAGCGGATAAATTGTTGATTTTTACCATATTTGCAGGTTGAAAATATTGGAATGTGAAAATTTGCAGAAAATTTTGTTAGGCAAAAACACTAAATTATTTAAGTGAAAATTATGCAAAAAGTCTATTTTTAAGCCGGAATTTCAAAAAACCATTGACAGAAGCTGAAAATAGTTGTATATTTAATTAACAAGGCGGCGAAAACGTTTGAAAAGATGTATTGCGTCTGCTTGTGAATCTTTTTGCGAGGAATACGTCATGGTCTCAATTAAGGATATAGCTTCTGCCTGCGGCGTTTCTATCGCTACTGTAAGTAAAGCCCTCAACGATCACAGCGATGTCAGCGGCTCCACTAAGGCTCTCGTAAGAGATACTGCCAAGAAAATGGGCTATCTTCCCAATTCTCAGGCAAGAGCCCTGAAAACCAACCGTACATATAACCTTGGCGTCCTGTTCGTGG
Organism: uncultured Clostridia bacterium; assembly: GCA_947625915.1. Classification (GTDB taxonomy): domain Bacteria; phylum Bacillota; class Clostridia; order Oscillospirales; family Ruminococcaceae; genus RGIG8773. Next base: position 22,642 of record CANQPX010000005.1, on the reverse strand, counting down.
AACGCGCTTCAAGAGGTCTTACTCACAGCCACTTTTCCGCAGTCCTTAACGGCTTCAAGAACGAAGCCGAAGCTAACGGTTATGATATAACATTCATAAACCGTAATACCGGCGGAAATACTATGACTTATTATGAGCATTGTATGTTCCGCGGCGTTGACGGCGTTGCTGTCGCTTGCGTTGACGATTTCGAGGACGAAGGCGTTACGGAGCTCCTTAACAGTTCCGTCCCGGCTGTCACCATCGACTATGTGGGACGCGGCAGACCCGCTGTTCTTTCGGATAACGCACAGGGTATGCGCGCGCTTACCGAATATATCTGCGGAATGGGTCATAAAAGGATCGCTTATATCTGCGGCGATGATTCAAAAGTTACTTCGATACGCATCGAAAGTTTCTGCAATACCTTGAAAAGTCTCGGCATAAGGCTGAACTCCGATCACATCGTCCGCGGGAAATATCAGGATCCCGAAACTACCGAAAAACTTACAAAAGAACTTGTCACTCTCAAAGAACCTCCCACCTGCATTATCATGCCGGACGACTTTTCCGCTCTCGGCGGGATAACGGCTCTTGAAAAACTGGGAATGAGCGTTCCGGAGGACATTTCTATAGCCGGATATGACGGCATAACCCTTTCCCGCTTCCTGCACCCCAGACTTACCACCTATCAGCAGGATACGGAAAAGATCGGCGCCGAAGCTGCCCGTCAGCTCATCGCCATGATACGAAAGGAGATCCCCGGTGAACCGCCCGTTGTGACGGTCAGCGGTAATCTTATAAAAGGTTCGTCGGTAAAATATATCGGCGGGTAAACCAAAGTATTATATTATTTTTATAATATAATGTAATTTTAAGGAGGAAAACCAAATGAAGAATTTAAAGAAGAAGATCGCTCTTCTTGCAGCTCTTGCATGTGCTGGAACCATGCTCGCAGGCTGCGGCGGCGATACGACCGATGAAACAACTGCTGCAGGCGGCGACGATGCAGGTACAACTGCTGCTGCAGGCGGAGACAATGCTGATGCAGGCGATGCAGGTGACACAGGCGATGCAGGTGACGCAGGTGCTGCTGATGCAGGCGACGCTTACGCTGCTGCTCAGTCCGCTGGTACAGGCATTACTCTTCCCGAAGGCGAAGGCAAGGTATTCAATATCTACTGCTGGAACGGCGACTTTAAAAAGTATGTAGAAGCATATTACAAGGTTCCCGATGGAATCACTATCAACTGGCATGAGATCGCTAACGAAGGCGGAGCTTATCAGACTGCTCTTGACGAAGCTCTCCTCAATCAGGAATCCGCTGCTGCTGACGACAAGGTAGACCTCTTCCTTGCAGAAGCTGACTATATCCTTAAGTATGCTAACACAGACCTTACTCAGGATGTTACAAAGCTCGGCGTTCAGCGTTGGGATACAGGCTATGATTACACATATGATGCTGCATCCAGCACCGATGGCGTTCTCAAGGGCGTTTCATGGCAGGCTAACCCCTCAATGTTCATCTACAGACGTTCTATCGCTAAGGACGTTCTCGGAACAGACGATCCCGATCAGGTACAGGAAGCTCTCTCTACTTGGGATAAGGTAGACGAAGTTGCTCAGAAGGCTAAGGATAAGGGTTATTATATGTTCCCATCTCCGCTGGAGACATACAGATCATTCGCTAATAACTCCGATGTAAGCTACCTCAACGGCGACAAGTTCGCTCTTACACCTGCTTTCAATGAGTGGCTCACTCAGGCTGAGACATATGTTAACAACGGTTGGTCTCAGACTTACAGCCTCTGGGCTGATGAGAAACAGGCTATGATGGGTACAGACGGTAAGATGATGTGCTGCATAGGTCCTGCTTGGTACTTCAACTTCTCAATGGGTACTGCTCAGGAGCAGACAAGCGGCGACTGGGGCATCTGCGTAGGTCCTCAGGAACACTTCTGGGGCGGCACATGGCTCATGGCTGCTACAGGAAGCGATAACGAAGCAATGATCGCTGACCTTATGAACGCTTTCACAGCTAACGAAGATATCATGGATAAGATCCTTTCCGATGCTCTCGAATTCCCCAACAACAAGAACGTTGTTAAGAAGTATGCTGACGATGCAAGCTATGGTCTTGACTTCCTCGGCGGTCAGAACCACATCGCTATGATGGCTAAGTGCGCAGAGAACATCAAGTGGGATCCTGCTCTCCACACTCAGTATGACCAGACCTTCAATGAAGATCTTCCTAATGCTTATCTTGAATACCTCCAGGGTATCTGCGATAAGGATACTGCTTTGAGCAACTTCTATATCACACTCAGCGAGCGTGCTCCTCAGATCACACACGACTGATATAGTGATAAAATTGGATATTTTATGACCTGATTTAAAGAGGTGAGGCGTAAATTCTTGCCTCACCTCTTTAGTATAGGTAAACCGGTAACGGGGTCGTTTCCAAATAATAAAAAGGAGGTTGCTTGATGAATCAGCGTAAACTCGTCAGACCTAAGTCTATAAGCTATGCTAAGTGGGGATACATCTTTATTCTCCCGTTTTTCCTCGTGTATATAGTTTTCTCATTCTATCCGATGATAACGACATTTTATTATAGCTTTTTCGAGAACTATAATCAGGGTCTTACAACGATCGGACCGAATTTCGTGGGTTTCCAGAACTACGCTAACCTTTTCAAGCCCAACGAGGGAAGATTTGAGATACTTGAGTATACCAAAAATACAATGATAATGTGGGTTTTGGGTGCCGTACCTCAGTTTGTTTTTTCACTTCTGCTTGCGGTCATCTTTACATCTGCAAGACTCAAAATAAAGGGACAAAGATTTTTCAAGACAGTTATCTATATGCCTAACCTCATCATGGCAGCAGCTTACTCAATGCTGTTCTATGTAGTGTTCAGTGAGGTAGGACCTGTCGGAATGCTGTGCAAAACGCTTATCTCACCTGATTTCGTGGTATTCCAGAGCGTTGGCGCATCAAGAGGTGTTATCGCCTTTATCAACTTCCTTATGTGGTTCGGTAATACAACGATCATGCTTATGGCAGGTATCATGGGTATCGACCAGAGTTTGTTCGAGGCGGCAGCCATCGACGGAGCAAACGGCAGACAGGTATTTTTCAGAATAACACTTCCGCTGCTTGCACCTATATTTGTATACGTTGCTATAACATCGCTTATCGGCGGACTCCAGATGTTCGACGTTCCGCAGATCATCGGCGGCACAACAGGTGCTCCTAACGGTTCAACAAGAACGCTCATCATGTGGCTGAACAACGTTGTTACAGGTAATGCTAAGGACTACGGTAAGGGCGGTGCGATTTCCGTTCTGATATTCATTATCACCGGCGTACTCAGCTTTATCGTATATAAAACGATGGTAAAGGGCGATTCTACTCCCAAAAACACCAAGAGGAGGATAAAGAATGACTTATTATAATAGTTACGGCGAAACCAAAAGCCAGAAGACCCAACAAACTGTTGCAAGAGTTGCATCTTACATATTCTTGGGCTTTGTAACGATATTGTCGCTGTTCCCGATCCTGCTCTTGATAATCAACTCTACAAGGAGCGGAACTCAGCTCCAGACAGGATTTAGCCTTATCCCCGGAACATCATTGGTGAAGAACTTCAAAGCCGCGCTCAATGCGTCGTCAATTGACCTTCCTCACGGAATTTTCAACAGCTTTATCATTGCGGCTTGCGTATGTCTTGTAACAACATACTTCTCTGCAATGACAGCTTACGGCGTCCATGTTTATGATTTCAAGCTGAAAAAGATAGTTTTCAACTTTATACTCATAATAATGATGATACCTACACAAGTTTCGGCAGTCGGCTTCATCAAACTGGTGTACAACCTTAAACTTACAAACAATTTCCTGCCGCTGATAATCCCGGCGGTGGCGTCACCTGCGGTATTCTTCTATATGAAGCAATATCTTGAAAGTTCGTTCCCGATGGACGTTGTAGAAGCGGCTCGAGTAGACGGCTCGAACGAGTTTGCAACATTCAACGGCATAGCGATCCCGATGATGAAACCCGCATTGGCAGTACAGCTGATCTTCTCATTTGTCGGATCATGGAACAACTTCTTCACACCTGCCCTTATCCTCACAAGTGCGGATAAGCAGACGCTTCCTATCATGATCTCAAAATTGAAATCCATGCAGCTTTCCGGTAACAGTGACCTTGGTCAGATCTATATGGTTATCCTCATATCGATCATACCGGTAGTAATTGTGTACTTCTTTATTTCAAAGTACATAGTAGAAGGCGTAGCACTTGGCGCAGTAAAGGGATAAAAGAAGAAAAAAGAGAGCCTGCACGAGAGATCGTGCAGGCTTTTTATCTTACGTTTAATTTTTCTTTCAGAGCATTTTGAAATACTTGCGAAAAATTTACATCATTTGCAATAGCAAGTTCATTGAGCCAAGAGGGGATAGTTAAAGTTTTTTGACAGGCGTTTCAAAATGTTTTTTTGCATGATCTGCAACATCGACAGCCACAATGTTTACAAACGCGCTTTCGTACTCATTGTATTCGGAATCCACATCAACGGCGTTTATATCTGAGGGCGGGGGAACGCTTTGCCCCTCTTTAGCGGCTGAATACAGATACCCCGCAAGGCAATCCACCGCCATTTCAATGGCATTTTCGAGGGAATTGCCGCAAGTCGACAGGTGGTCAAGATCGGGGAAAATGACGGAATAGTTACCATCTTTTTCCTTATAAAAACACGCCGGATAGAATGACATCATATGATCAGCTCCTTTATATATTATATACGCTGCGCGGGCGATCATTTCAGACCTGCTTGTTTAAGAATAGAGTTTGCAGTACCTTTAGGGATATCGCCTTTGTGGCTCGGAACGGTAACTTTCCCCGGTTTAGATGGGTGAGTATACCGGAAATGTGAACCAACGCATGATTTAAGTTTCCAACCGTTGTCCTTTAGCATTTTATCAATTTCTTTAAATGTCATAATACATCCTCCGAAAATATTATACAACGTAATAAAAATTTTGTCAATCGTTATTTATACGATATTATTGGCAAATTTTACAAACAAAAAACCTGCACGATCACTCGTACAGGTATTTTTGTTTGTAATGTCATCATTGTAATACAGAGCGGCAACACAAGAAAGAAATAACCGCTGTACATATCTATTATAACACATCGGAAACGTTTTGTCAACATTTTTTTGCAAAAAATTTCCCGGGGCTATTGACATTTTCAACAGGATATGCTAAAATATTAGTTGGGTACACCAATACGCGTGGACAAAACGAAAAAATCGGCGAAGCCGATTTTTTCGTTTGTCGCTCCTTAAAAACGTTGCTGACGTCCGTTCGCAAGAATGGAAAGAAGTGACCGGTTTTATCTTTAAGTACGCAAATGTCCTTTACTTATAGCATAAAAATAACCGCCCAGCTTCCAACGTGACGGTTATTTTTTAACCAATGGTGAGCGACCGTACACCGGTGTACCCTTTTTATATATTATACCACGCTCCCACGCATATGTCAAGGGGTTTTGATAAAAAATTTCCCGCGGCTATTGACATTTTCGACAGGATATGCTAAAATAATACTTAGGATATGCCGACAATCGAAAAAGGCGGTCAAGTCTTTCCCTCAGAAATGAGGTGAGCTGTTATGACTTTAAATGAATTATTTAATTTGATTATTGTCATTTGTAATATCATTACGGTAATACAAAACAGCGATAAAAGAAAGAAGTAACCGCTGCTCATGACCAAATGCCAACGGTTACTTTGTAACAACTAACACGAGGGAATGACCGTCTGTCCGGCATATCCCCTTTTTATATATTATACCACGTTCACCCTTGCTTGTCAAGGGGTTTTACAAAAAAAATTAGTCGCCCCACTCTCCAAAGTTAAAGCGACAATTCTTTCATACATAATTTGGAAGTAACCGCTGCTCTGCACCAATAAGCAACGGTTATTATAAATTTAACGCTTAGAGGGAATGACCGTCTGTCCGGCATATCCCTTTTTATATATTATACCACGTTCACCCTTGCTTGTCAAGGGGTTTTGATAAAAAATTTCCCGGGGCTATTGACATTTTCGACAGGATATGCTAAAATATAAGTTGGGTACACCAATACGGTGGACGGTTGCTCCCTTAAAAAAGGAGGTGACGCTCAATGATGATCATTAACACTATAGTTCAAATTTTGACATTGATCGTTGATGTTGTCATGTTGCTGACGTCCGTTCGCAAGAATGGAAAGAAGTGACCGATTTATGTTAAGTGTGCAAAGATCCTTTACTTATTCATAAAAATAACCGCCCAGCGAACCAAAACTGACGGTTATTTTCTTTAACCAATGGGGAGCGACCGTACACCGGTGTACCCTTTTTAAATATTATACCACGCCCACACGCTTATGTCAAGGGGTTTTGATAAAAAAAATTTCCCGGGGCGAAATGGAAATATTTTCATAGTTTACAAAACGGTTACAAATATTACAAAATTCTTTCGCTTTGTTACTTTTTAACAAGCTTTTCCCTGTTTTCGTCATAAAATTGTAATGTTTTTTTGCGAAAATACTATTGCTTTTTGCGGAAATGTATTGTATAATATTATTAAGCAGATATTTTCATTTGCTTGAAATATCAAAAAAAATAATATATTTTGTAAAGGAGATATCAAAAATGAAGAAAAAAACAATAGGTAGATTCGCCGCCGCCGGTCTGGCTGCTGCTTCTGCTGTTTCTGCTATGGGCATTGCTGCAAGCGCAGACTTGACATATTCTGCAACAGCAAATCCTGATATTCAGACTGTCACAGGCACAGTTTATTGGGTTGAGTGGCTTGTTCAGAAAACCACATATGCATTTAATGTAGATAGTTATATTACAACTGACCCGACCGATAGCACAAAGTTGGTTTATAAAGATGTGGGACCAAGTTCAACTATTGGACCAAATGTTTTGTCATCGGGAGTAATATATGATGGTGCAACTGGAACTGAAGCACGTGGAGCAGGATATTATGCAACTAAAACTCAAGCTGAAAATGCTTACAAGACTACTCAAGCAACAATAGATAGTGCTAATAGAGATGAGGAAGATGCTGTTAAAAAATTTAAGAATGAATGTAGTATTTATGTACAGTGGAATAATTTGAAAGCGGCAGCAGAAAAAGTTACGAAAGTAACAAGTGTTGGTACATTTAAAGATGCTAAAGGAAATAGTGTACAAGTTTATGGAGACGGTGCGGAAAATGTTCTTTATTATTTGAACGGAAATGCTAGTCCTACTTCTTCCTATGATGTGCCAACTAAGCCTTCTTCATTGACAGATATGAATGTTTATGCATGGGCTACAAAGCCAAACCCCAGATCGGAAGATGTAAGAACTCTTAAAACAACGTTGGGATATACTATAAATATAGATACAACCGGAAAGATAAGTGCAATTGGAAATTATGTCATTGGTGATGGTGCTCCTTCAACCAGCGGCGACACCAACACCGGCTCCCAGACCCAGACTCAGACAGGCTCTTATATCGTTCCTTCTGCTTACAGAACAGCCGGCGATCTTTCATACCTCGGTGCTAACGGCTACTGGTACCCTAACCAGAGTGCTCTCTTAGTGGCTACAGGTTCGGCTGTTGCGGTAGCGACAAAGGCGCCGACCCCCGCTTACAGCAGCACATACTGCTATTTCGATCCTGTGACCGGTAACTACACAAGTTCAGCGACCGGCTATGCTTACGCTGTCAGCGGCACAAGAACCGAAAACGCTATCTACAGAGTAACAGGCAGCGGTCTGTACTATTATACATGGAGCAGCGCATATTCTGCTGCCGGCAACGATGTCTCCAAGGTAGTATATCAGAGAGCGATCACATCTTCGGGTCCGTACTTCTCCAGATATACAGGTAATTTCTATAACTCTTATACAGAGGCTCTCGCTGCTTCATTGAATAACTCCTCTTATGTTATCTCCACAGGTTCAAGCAGCACAACAAGCGACGATTATGACGCTTATCTTGCATGGCTGCTCAGCCAGTACGGAAATTCTTCTTCAAGCAGCAATAACAACGGATCTGTTACCATCGGCAACAGAACAGGTTGGAACGCTGTAAGAAGCTACATAAATTCCGCACGCAGCGGTGCTGTTTACAATGTTTCCATGAACAATGAAACAACTATCCCGCAGGCTGTATTGGCTGCTCTCAACGGCAAGAACGTAACTGTAAACTTTACACTCGCTAACGGCGCAGTTGTAAGCTACAACGGAAGAGATATCGTCAATGCGCAGGACGTTGATGTTGCACTCACATACAACACGAACAGAGTTCCTAACGCACTGCTGAACGCAGCACTTACACAGGTCAAGAACGCAGTAAGCACATCAAGCTTCTCCATGACAAACAATTCCTTTGCAGCAGATACAACAACAGCTATCAGACTGAACCAGAAGCGTGCAGGCTGCACAGCGAAGCTTTACAGATACAACACTGCGAGAAATTCATTGCAGCTTGTAGACTCATCAGTTATCGGCGAAACAGGAAGCGTGTCCTTTGACAACGTGACCCAAGGCGGTGACTATGTAGTAGTTATCTGCAACAACTAACAGCGGATAACGGACATTAACTAAGCTCCCCCATAAATCCCCAATTCAATAAAACTCCCCGCGGCGTGCGTCACGTACCCGCGGGGAGAATTTTTTTGGCTAAAATATATTTTTAATAACTTAAAAGTACTTGACAACGCTCCGCATATGTTGTATAATAATATTGAAATGAGGGAAGTATATTTGCATAAAATTTATTTTTATAAAGACAAAAACGGCGTTGAACCTGTATTGGAATATTTGCGCGATCTTTCAAAAAGAAATGATAAGGACAGCCGCATAAAGCGAGACAAGATCAACGATTATATCGAAGCGTTGAGCAAATACGGCTTGCAGTTGGGACAGCCGTATCTTAAACATATCGATGGTGAAATTTGGGAATTAAGACCGCTGCGGGACAGGATATTGTTTGTCGTGTGGCATAACGGCGGGTTCGTTCTTCTTCATACATTCGTGAAGAAAACGCAGAAAACTCCCGCTCGTGAAATACAAAAGGCAAAAAGCGAATTTAAAGATCTTATTGAAAGGGGAGCTGAATATGAATAATAACAGTGCTATAGGTCATAGCTGGGAAGAGGTAAGGAGCGAACTTTTTACTCCGGAAGAAATTGCAGAAAGCGATCTCAGAGTTGCTATAATCGGCGAATTATTGAAGGCAAGAAAAGAAAAAGGTATCAGCCAGAAAAAACTTGAAGAACTCAGCGGCGTAAAACAACCCGTTATCGCAAGGATCGAATCACTTAAAAGCGACCCGCAGATAAATACTGTGGTCAAATTGCTTGCACCGTTGGGAAAAACACTTGCGGTAGTTTCCATTGATGAAACAAAGCGTTAAATGCGCTTGCGGTTTTGTAAAGCCCCTGTGGGAAAACTTTTAATTTACCTCTTGACAAAGCACGGGGAATGTGTTATAATATAAAAAAGGGTACACCGGTGTACGGTTGCTCGCCATGGTTAAAAAAATAACCGTCAGTTTTGGCTTGCTGGGCGGTTATTTTTATAAGTAAGTATGGGTATGTGCTTGGGAATTTGCTAACTTAAAGATGAACCGGTCGCTTCTTTCCGTTCTTGCGAACGGACGTTAGTAACGTTTTTCAGGAGCGACAAACGAAAAAAGTCGGCGAAGCCGACTTTTTTCGTTTTGTCCACGCGTATGGTGTACCTATTTTTATTGTAGCATATTTTGTCGGATCTGTCAAGGGGGAACGAAACAAATTTGCGGATTTTTGCTTTAGCCCCTCCCACCCCGTGGGAAAACTTTTAATTTACCTCTTGACAAAGCACGGGGAATGTGTTATAATATAAAAAAAGGGGTATGCCAAACAGACGGTCACTCCCTCAAAGTTTTATGTTACAAAGTAACCGCTACTTTTTGTTCGTGTGCAGCGGTTACTTCTTTTTTGTATTGCCGTTTTGTATTACCATAATGATATTACAAATGACAAGAATTAAATTAAAAATTTCATTCAATGTCATAAAGCTCACCTCATTTCTGAGGGAAAGATTTGGCCGCCTTTTTTCGATCGCTGGCATATCCTAAAGTATATTTTAGCATATTTTGTCGAAGGTGTCAAGGGGTAAACGAAACAAATTTGCGGATTTTTTGCTTTAGCCCCCGTGGGAAAAACTTTTTTGCTTTTTTGTGCAAAAAACTATTGACAACCCCTCGATCTTGTGTTATAATTGAGTGTAAGTGATTTATGTAGCACTACTGTCCGATAGCGTGTGATGGGCTGCTATGCGATCATATATTATCGGTGAAAGTGAGGTGCTCTTTAATGAAATCAGGTATTCATCCCGATTACAAGGAAACTACTATTACCTGCGCTTGCGGCAACGTTATAAAGACCCGTTCCACTAAGGAGAACATCAGAGTCGAAATTTGCTCAAAATGCCATCCTTTCTATACCGGCAGACAAAAGCTTGTCGATACCGGCGGACGTGTTGACAGATTTAAGAAGCGCTTTGGTTTGGATAAGTAATTCGGACATTCGGACAGCCTGCGTATGCTTACGCAGGTTTGTTTTTTTGATAGGATCACGGAGTTTTTTATGAGCATTGCGGAAAACGGCTACTCTACTATAAACGGCTGCGCCGAAGCTTCTTTCACCGAGCGCAAGTCCGAGTTCATCGGTCATATCGCCCATGTCACTTCAAATGATGAGGCGGTGGGGTTCATTAACGATATACGCGCTTTGCACCGAAAAGCAACGCACAATGTCTATGCTTATATCCTGCGCGACGGCTGCACTTCAAGATATTCCGACGACGGCGAACCCCAAGGCACGGCGGGCGTTCCCGTTCTTGACGTTCTGACAAAAGCGGGGCTTACCGATGTGTGCTGCGTCGTGACAAGATATTTCGGGGGGATATTGCTCGGCGGCGGAGGGCTTGTAAGGGCATATTCCCACAGCGCAAAGATAGCTGTTGACGCTGCGGAAAAACTTGTTATGTATAAATGTTTTCCTTTGTGTCTGACAACGGACTATAATTTCTACGGGAAAATAAGTTATATTTTCCCGGAATTTGATGTGAAGATCGAAGATACGACCTTCGCGGAAAATGTTTCGGTGAAACTTCTCGTCCGCTCGGAACTGGCGGACAGCTTCTGCCGAAAACTCAATGACCTTACAGGCGGCAGTATCGGTATCGTCAGATCGGACGAACGATTCGGCAATTTTGCATGAACTTTCGGGAGGTATCTGCTATGACTATCCGTGAACAAACTGAGATCATGGAACTCGGTATTCTCTGCGAGGACGCCTGCACTTCCAAAGGCACCGGCAGACGTAAGCGCAAAGAACCTAAATGCCCTATCCGAACCGAGTTCCAGCGCGACCGCGACAGGATCCTTCACTGCAACGCTTTTAGGAGATTGAAGCAGAAAACACAGGTGTTCCTTTCACCTGTCGGCGACCATTACAGAACGAGACTTACTCACACTCTTGAAGTTTCCCAGATCGCAAGAACTATCGCACGGGCTTTCCGCCTGAACGAGGATCTTACGGAAGCTATCGCTTTGGGGCATGACCTCGGGCATACGCCTTTCGGACATTCGGGAGAGGATATCCTCAACGAGATATGCCCATACGGTTTCAAACATTATCTGCAAAGCGTAAGAGTCGTGGATTACATCGAAAACGACGGCAAAGGCTTGAACCTTACATATGAAGTAAAAAACGGTATCGCTTGCCATACAAACAAAGTTGCCGTTACCAAGGAAGGGTATATTGTTCGCCTTGCGGATAAGATCGCGTATATAAACCATGATATCGACGATGCGATACGCGCGGGCATGATGAAAGAAGAGGATCTTCCCAAGTCTGCTTCGGACGTTCTCGGTCACAGCAAAAGTCAGCGCATCACTACGCTTATAACTTCCATTCTCGACAACGGCGTGGAAGATATCAGAATGAGTCCCGATGTCAAAAATGCTCATGACGAACTGAGAAATTTTATGTTCAGCAACGTTTACAAAAATTCCGCCGCAAAAGCCGAAGAAGCTAAGGCAAAAGCTTTGGTGGAAAAATTGTACGGATATTTTCTGAAATATCCCGAAAAACTTCCGGAAGAATACAGGAATATCCTTAAAAGATTTGATAAACACAGAGCGGTCTGCGACTATATCGCGGGCATGACAGATGTTTACGCGGTAAATTTGTACAATGAACTGTTTATACCGAAAGGCTGGAAATATTAATGGCTCTGCCCGAACAGTTTATACAGGAAGTCAAAATGAATAACCCCATCGACAGCGTTATGTCGGGATATGCAAACCTCATAAGACGCGGCAGGAACGCGGTGTGCCTTTGTCCGTTCCATTCGGAGAAAACGCCTTCCTGCACGGTGTATCTCGAAAATAACAGCTTCTACTGCTTCGGCTGCGGCACGGGCGGAGATGTGGTAACGTTCATAATGAAAATAGAAAATCTGGACTATATCGAAGCGCTGAAATTCCTTGCCGACCGCGCGGGAATGACTTTTCCCAATGAGGAAAATGACGTCCGCGCAGGAATCCCCAAGGCTCGCATACTCGAAATGAACCGCGCCGCTGCAAGATATTTCCATGATATCCTTAAAAATTCCGCGGACGGAGAAAAGGGAAGAAGATATTTCGCGGAACGTCAGCTTTTGCCTAAGACAATAACAAAATACGGTCTCGGTTATGCTCCTGACGATTGGCACAGTCTGGCGAATTTTATGCATTCACAGGGTTACAAAGATGATGAACTTGTGACCGCAAATCTTTGCGATAAAGGCAGGAACGGCGGAGTTTATGACCGTTTCCGCGACAGAGTGATGTTCCCGATAATCGACCTTAGGGGAAATGTTATCGCTTTCGGGGGAAGGATCATCGACGGCTCAGGTCCGAAGTACCTTAACAGTTCCGATACTCCCGCTTTTAAAAAAAGCATGAACCTGTTCTCAATGAATTTCGCAAAAAGATCCGATGAAAGACGGCTTATCCTTGCGGAAGGCTATATGGACGTGATCTCCATCAATCAGGCGGGCTTTGAAAATGTTGTCGCAAGTCTGGGAACTTCTCTTACGCAGGAACAGGCAAGGCTCATGTCAAGATATGCCGATGAAGTGATAATCGCATACGATTCCGACGGAGCAGGTCAGAACGCAACACATAAGGCTATAAACCTTCTTTCGGCAGTGGGGCTGAAAACACGGATAATCAAAATGGAAGGCGCAAAAGATCCGGACGAGTACATAAAAAAATTCGGTGCGCCCCGTTTCAGACAGCTGCTTGACAAGTCGGCAGGCGCAATGGAATTCGAGATAGCAAAATGCCGTTCCGGTCTGGATATAAGCACGGAAGCGGGAAAAGTCGAATATCTGAAAAGATGCGTGAAATTATTTTCGGAAGTTGCTTCGCCTATTGAACGCGAGATCTATATCAGCAGGATAGCCGATGAGACAAAAGTCCATAAGGAAATGCTCATGCAGCAGGTGAACGGTGCGATAAAAAAACAGATCAATGCCGAGCAAAAACAGCAGTGGGCGGATATACGCACGTTCCGCGATACCATGAGGAGCAACCCTGAAGCTTATAAACATCCTAAGGAATATAAGGCGGAAACAGGCGTGCTTGCGTTTATTGCAGCTTATCCCGAAGATGCGGAGTATGTTATTTCAAAACTTTCTCCGGAACATTTTGTTACAAGTTTCAACAAAAAAGTATACGAGGCGATCATTGAAAAGACAAAAAAATCGGCATTTTATGATATTCTTTCACTTCAAAGTGAATTTACCGCCGATGAAATGGGTAAAATAACCGAAATTGCTGTCAACGGTAAAAATGTAAATATTGACAGGACTACCGTTGACGATCTTATAAATATTCTTACAGAACACAAAGACGATCAGCCCGGAGCGGATAAGCTTTCGGACGACGATTTCAGAGATTATTTCAAAAAACTCCAAAGCCGCAAATGATATTTTAGGATACAGGAAAGATGAAAAAGAAAGGATAGAGCTTATGTCAAACAGTAAAAGAACGATCGAAAGTCTTATGGAACAGGGCAAGGCAAGCGGAAAGCTTTCTACAAAAGAGATCACCGATGTTCTCGAAGAACTTGAATATGACGTGGATCAAATGGAAGCGTTCTATGACAGCTGCAGCAACCTGAATATCGAAATAATAGAGGATTTCAATATCGATACGGATCTTTCGCTTCCGCTGGACGCTTCGGACGACGATCTGGAACTGTCCCTTTCTACGGAAGGATTGGCAATAGACGATCCGGTAAAAATTTACCTTAAAGAAATAGGCAGAGTGCCTTTGCTGACGGCGGAGGAGGAAATAGAACTCGCCGAAAGAATGGCACAGGGCGACCCGAAGGCAAAAAAACGCCTTGCAGAAGCTAACCTGCGTCTTGTTGTTTCAATAGCAAAAAGATATGTGGGACGCGGAATGCAGTTCCTCGATCTTATACAGGAGGGAAACCTCGGTTTGATAAAGGCGGTGGAAAAATTCGACCACACCAAAGGCTTCAAGTTTTCCACATATGCAACTTGGTGGATACGTCAGGCGATCACAAGGGCAATTGCAGATCAGGCAAGGACTATAAGGATCCCCGTGCATATGGTTGAAACAATTACTAAGGTAAAGAAAATTTCAAGCCAGCTTTTGCACCAGAACGGACATGATCCGTCTCCGGAGGAGATCGCCGAAGCACTGGAAATGCCTGTTGAGCGGGTGCGTGAGATAATGCGTATCGCTCAGGATCCCGTTTCGCTGGAAACTCCTATAGGTGAGGAAGAGGACAGCCATCTGGGGGATTTCATTCCCGATGATGACGCGCCCGCTCCTGCGGAAGCGGCGTCGCTGATACTTCTTAAAGAGCAGTTGGGAGAAGTTCTCTCGACCCTTACGGAGCGTGAGGAAAAAGTTCTGAGACTGCGTTTCGGACTTGAGGACGGCAGGAGCAGGACGCTTGAAGAAGTGGGCAAAGAGTTCAACGTTACCCGTGAAAGAATAAGACAGATCGAAGCCAAGGCTTTAAGAAAGCTCAGACACCCGAGCAGAAGCAAGAAAGTAAAGGATTTCCTTGATTGACACAGAGAATTTTTGCATGGCAGCGGGAGGTTAGGATATGCATATAACACTTGAAGCGGATTATGCGGTCAGGATAGTGGGTTGTCTTGCGGCATTGGAGCAGAGAGCCGATGCAAAGACCATATCGGAAGAGACCTGTGTATCGCTGCGGTTTGCGCTGAAAATTCTAAGCAAGCTGTCCGCAAACGGTCTTGTCAGATCGTTCAAGGGCAAGAAGGGCGGATATGAACTTGCGAAACCGCCTTCGGAGATCTCGGTCATGGACGTTATAAAGACGGTGGAAGGGAACTATTATCTCAGCAGGTGTCTTTCGCCCGAATATGATTGCAGCAGAGGAATGTCGGGCTGCTGCAAATATCAGAAATTATTTGATGATATTTCTGCGGAAGTGGAGAAAAAGCTTTCTTCTTATACGTTTGAGATGCTTAAATAGGTTTACATATTGAAATATCCCTCGGAACTCCGGGGGATATTTTTTGCTCTAATTTTTTTCGTATTTAACAGCGTTTTTTAACTCCTCACCGTTGAAAAACGAATTCAAATTCTCCAGTGTGACTTCCGCGATCTTCTGTAACGCTTCTTCGGTGAGAAATGCCTGATGCGACGTCATGATAACGTTCGGCATGGATACGAGCAGCGCAAGTACATCATCACCGATTATCGTACTGGAATAATCTTCAAAAAAGATGTCGGTCTCTTCTTCGTAAACATCAAGTCCCGCGCCACGCACTTTTTTGTCTTTCAATGCCTGCAAAAGCGCGTCGCTGTCAATGAGCTGCCCTCTTGAAGTGTTGAGGATAACGACACCCTCTTTCATTTTTGCAAGACTGCCTTCGCTGATGATATATCTTGTGTCCGACGTCAGCGGACAGTGCAGGGAAATAACATCACTCTCCGCAAAAAGTTTATCAAGCGGCACATAGTTTATATCCGCATCTTTTGACGGGTACGGATCATATGCTATAACGTTCATTCCGAAGCCTTTGCATATGCCGATAAAAATGCGCCCGATCTGACCTGTTCCGATTATGCCCGCCGTTTTTCCGTGAAGATCGAAACCGATAAGCCCGTTGAGACTGAAATTGAAATCACGGGTCCTGATAAAAGCTTTGTGTATCTTTCGGTTTAGCGTCAGCAGCAGTGCCATGGTATGCTCTGCGACTGCATACGGAGAGTATACCGGCACGCGGACAATGTCTATCTTGTCTTTTGCATATTTTATGTCAACATTGTTATATCCCGCACAGCGCATTGCGATCAGCCTTACGCCTATGGCGCAAAGTTCATCTATGGTCTCGCTGTTTATGGTGTCGTTAACGAAAGCGACTACCGCCTTGCAGCCCCTTGCGGCAGCGGCTGTATCGGGCGTAAGTTTGTGATCTATATATTTTATGTCATAAACGGTGTTCAGCCTGTCGAACCAGATCTTGTCATACGGCTTCGTATCAAAGAAAGCTATCTTTTCCAATCCAAAAACTCCTTTAAAAGATATTTTGGTTATTATGTGCGGAAGTTAAAAAATCATGCAGTTACGGCAGCAGATGAAAGATCTTTGCCGCAAAAATCCGCCCCGCATATGAAGGGAATATTATTTCCATAGAAAATTATTAAAAATTTACATATATTCATAAATATGTCTTGCTTTTTTTGTCGATATGCTGTATAATATTATTGTATGCGAAGTCCCGTCGGAGCCGGCTCCGGGGACACAGCAAATTCTGAAAGGAGTATGTACATATGATCTATTCACATGAGGTTGAAAAAATGTGCCCCGTGGCGCAAGGCGTTGCACACGGAGCCGCACCGATCCCCGAAGAAGCTAAGTGGGTCAAGGCTAAGGAGATAAAGGATATTTCCGGCTTTACTCACGGTATCGGCTGGTGCGCTCCCGAACAGGGTACCTGTAAGCTTTCACTGAACGTTAAAGACGGCGTTATCCAGGAGGCTCTGGTAGAAACTATCGGCTGCTCGGGCATGACTCATTCGGCTGCTATGGCTGCAGAGATACTTCCCGGAAGGACTATCCTTGAAGCCCTTAACACCGACCTCGTCTGTGACGCTATCAATACAGCTATGAGAGAATTGTTCCTCCAGATCGTTTACGGACGTTCACAAAGCGCATTTTCCGAGGACGGACTTGCTATCGGCGCAGGTCTTGAGGATCTCGGAAAGGGTCTCCGTTCTCAGGTAGGTACAATGTACGGAACTCTTGCAAAGGGTCCCCGTTACCTTGAAATGACCGACGGTTATGTTACAGGCATCGCTCTTAACGAGGATAACGAGATCATCGGCTATAAATTCGTAAACTTCGGCAAGATGATGGATTTCATCAAAGCCGGCGATGACGCTAATACAGCATTTGAAAAAGCTCAGGGTCAATACGGAAGAGTTGCGGACGCTGTTAAGATCGTCGATCCCAGAAAGGAATAAGGAGGTACACTGTCATGGCTTTGTTTGAATCATATGAAAGAAGAGAAAAGCAAATTCTCGCAGCTATCGGTCAGTACGGCATAAAGTCTATAGAAGAATGTGCAGATATCTGCAAGGAAAAGGGTCTGGACATTTACAAACTGGTCGAAGGCATCCAGCCTATCTGCTTTGAAAACGCAAAGTGGGCTTACACAGTAGGCTGCGCTATCGCTATAAAGAAAGGCTGCAAAAAGGCTGCCGATGCAGCAGCAGCTATTGGCGAAGGACTTCAGTCATTCTGTATACCGGGTTCCGTTGCAGATCAGAGAAAAGTAGGTCTCGGACACGGCAACCTCGGCAAAATGCTTCTTGAAGAAGATACAGAATGTTTCGCATTCCTTGCAGGTCACGAATCATTTGCCGCTGCTGAAGGCGCAATAGGTATTGCGGAAAAGGCAAATAAAGTTCGTCAGAAACCTTTGAGAGTTATCCTTAACGGTCTCGGAAAAGACGCTGCACAGATCATCGCGCGTATCAACGGCTTCACATATGTTGAGACCGAAATGGACTACTACACAGGCGAAGTTAAGGAAGTTTTCCGCAAGGCATACTCCACAGGACTCCGCTCAAAAGTAAACTGCTACGGTGCTAACGATGTTACAGAAGGCGTTGCTATTATGTGGAAGGAAAATGTTGACGTTTCCATCACAGGTAACTCCACAAACCCAACAAGATTCCAGCACCCTGTTGCAGGTACATATAAGAAGGAAAGACTTGATGCAGGAAAGAAATATTTCTCTGTTGCATCGGGCGGCGGTACAGGACGTACACTTCACCCGGATAACATGGCTGCTGGACCTGCTTCCTACGGTATGACCGATACAATGGGACGTATGCACTCCGATGCACAGTTTGCGGGATCGTCTTCCGTACCTGCGCACGTTGAGATGATGGGTCTTATCGGAATGGGCAACAACCCGATGGTAGGAGCTACAGTTGCCTGCGCCGTTGCGGTCGAAGAGGCTATGAAAGCGTAAAATTTCCTTACGGAACAACTGAAAAATTAAAAGCAATAAAAACAGACTGTCACTTTAAAAAGCGGCAGTCTGTTTCACTTTGTGTTAAAAATACATTTTGAAATTATATGCTTTTAAATATTTGCATTTATTTCTTTTAATATCTCAACAATTTCAATTTCGCCGTCTACAAGCACTTCAATTATCGGCTCGTGACCGTCCTCATTCTGTCCGTTCCGCCAATAAATTTCCGCCAACCTCAGATTTTCTTTTTCGGAGATCGTTCCGTCAAAGCATTTGTATGCGTCGCCGCAATAAGAATTCCCGCTGACTTTTATTTTTGCAACACAATATGTAGGACGTCCGATACGGGCAAAATATTCACCCCAGCGCACGGCTTCTTCATATGTTTTTGAAACATACAGCGCAGCCATACGGGACGGATACTGCGGATATTTTTCCTTTCGCACTTTCTCTAATGCAAGTTCCCGAAGCGCAACATCGACTTCGTGTGTCAATTCTACGCCTTCATATTTTTTCGGGTTTTTATAAATATCCTCAACCATGCTCATCTGTGCATACACGCGATCGTGTACGCCGTTGGGATTTTCTTCATTTAGCACAAAGCGCTGTCCGACTTGTTTTGGTCTGTCCGAAATTACATGATAATAATACATATATCCTCCTATTCTTGGGAGAATTAAAAATTATTTATCCTCCCCGATTTTATTTGTTTTTCTCTTTTAAACATCATAAACCCTTCTTTCCTAAAAATAAGCATATTAAAATGCTTTAATTATCATATCATACATTTTTAAAAAAGTCAAGAAAAATTTTTCAGCAAATTTTCTGAGCATTCATTTTATCAGCAGCAAAAGAAAATTTTACAAAAATATTGATTTGCAGAAAAAATATGTTATATCCTACGATACGTATTCGTTCATATGATCGTAAAAATGCAGAGCATATCATTGGTGTGGTCAATATAATGCATGATCTTGCTGAAAAAACAAATGATTGAAAGGTCAAGAGATGCATTATTTAAAGCAGTTAATAATTTATAACTTAACGCAGAAAAGCCTGTCGATCCATATGAAGCGGCAGGCTTATATTTTACTTCAGATAAAATTTTTAATTCTGTTCCCGTTTGCGTGTCAGGAGAATTGTAATAAGCGTGAATATTGCCGTAGAAACAGCCGCCGCAAGAAAAACTATAAGAAAATAAGCAGGCACGGATATTTTATTTGTAAAAAGCATTTGCAGTAATTCGGAAAGTGTGAAACAATACCGTACCTTGTTTTACAGGATAACCCCATAACTGTGTTCCTGTACTGATGTGGTAAGCAAGTTGAGCCATAAAGAAACTTTTTCCGAGTTTAGGCGCGCCGACAAAAAGGTAAGTTCCTGTATAAAGAAACCCGTCTATGAGAGGCGGCTTTTTGGAATACACATTCTCATATAACTCACTCATTGAAATTGTAGGGAGATAGCTTGGATCGATCGAACGAAGAAAATCTTTCTGCATTTTCGCTATGTATTCGTTCATAGAAGAGTTACTGCTTGGTGTCAGATCATTCATTGACAAAATCCCCCTTAAAATATCCTGTTTCCTCATATACTTTTTTATCCGGACAATAATAGGTAAACTCCGTAGAGCCGTCATTTTTTAATGCCCATCCGAAGTTGAATATGCCTCTTTGAAGTCCGACACGGATAAGCTGAGGAGTTTTCCCCGTAGCTTGTGAGATTTCGGATATACTAACGTTACGTCCTGTGAATTTTGGTGTCATACATAATACCTCACCAAAACACCTGCAGCACTAACCATGTTAAACATTTTATACACAAGTCAGCTTACCTGACCTATGAATTTGTATTTTATCCTGACCTTTTGTATGATATTATCCGATTTATCCTTTTCTCTTTCGCAGACCTCTATTTTGTCGATCAATGTATTCAGGATCTCTCTGTCAAGCACCTTAACAGCCGAAAAACGGCTCATAAGTTCAATGAAATTGTCAATGCCGCTGTAACTATCGGTAAGCGATTTTAAGTCGTTTTCAAGCTGTTCTTTTTTTGATGTGTACATTCCGATACGCTCATTGCAGCTTTCCGACATCTGCTCGAAAATCATTGCATTCTTGATTATCCCGTCATAATAATCGTCATAGATCTTCCGGAATTTTCTGCTTTCACGTTCGATCAGCTTTTCAAGTTCCGCAATTTCATTTTTTATCTGATCTGCATCGGGAATTTTATCTTTTACACGACTTATCAGCTTTTCTCTGAAACCGTCTGAATCCATTTTGTATTCGTTCAGCATCGCATTTATGTCCGCTATTACCGCAGCGTTCAGATCATCAAGGGGAATATTGTGCGTGGTACATTTCGGAACGCCCGCTTTTCTGCCCTTGCTGTTGGCACAAATGAAAAACGTGCTTTTCTTTGGCGGTGAAGTGATCCACATCGTTCCGCCGCAATCCCCGCACACCAGAAGACTTCGGTAAATATTATCCTCAAATTCCGGTTTTCGTTCCTTTCTTTTGATCTCAAGACGGCTATGTGCCGCATCCCACAATTCCTGTGAAACGATCGGTTCATGGGCATTTTCACAAATGACCCATTGTTTCTTGTCCGTGGTAACAATTTTCTTACTTTTGAAATTTACCTTTTTCTTTTTGCCGTAAATTATATGTCCGAGATAAACCTCATTGTGCAGAATACTGTTTAGTGTGGATATTCCCCAACTATACGGATCAGGATGATCGGTAATACCTTTTTCAAGATCATGAAGTGCGGAAGGATTCGGTATTTTATTTTCATAAAGATACTGAGCGATCTTTTTCATTCCCATTCCCTTGTATGCGACCATTTCAAAAATATTCCGGATCACTTCTGCATTTTTCTCGTCAATTACAAGGTGGTTCCGCTGTGTTGCCGACCTTTTGTAACCATAAGGAACAAACGCATGAAGGAATTCACCGTTCATCGTTTTTGCTTTGAATGCCTGCCGCACTTTCTGGGAAACTTCCGCAGGATAGATCTCATTGATGGCGCTTTTTATGGTCAGCATACAGTCGTAGGAACTGTCGGGAGTGATCACCGTGTTGTCGGCAATGATGATAAAATTGATCTTATTTTCCGGAAAAAACATCTGGGTGTAGAAATTTACCATAATGGATTCCCTGCCGAATCTTGAAAGGTCTTTTACAATTACCGTATCCACCTTGCCTTTCTCAATATCGCCGATCATTCGTTTAAATGCCGGCCGCTCAAAATTTGTGCCTGTGTAACCATCGTCACAATAGAAATCCACGATCTGTATCCGGTTGGCTTTGCAATACTGAGTAGCAATGATCTTCTGTGTTTCGATGGAAATGCTTGTGCCGTCATTCAGATCGTCATCGGACAATCTGCAATAACAGGCTGCTTTGTATATTCTCTGTTCCATAACGTTTCCTTTCATATTATGGTACAGCGAGTGATATCTGCAATTACATTTTATCACTTTAAAGCAAAAATGTCAAGTGCATATATCGCTCATACTGCAATTTTTTTGTTTTCGTTTAACGGCATCGGTTTCATTTTCATCTGAGTGATCTGTCCGACAATTTTGTCCGCCATGTAATCAATGTATATTTCTTCAAGCGTTCTGCCGCTTTGCGGAAATATTCGCTCAACTATGATCTTAAATGCAGTTTTTTTCATAATTATGATCATGCTTGCGAAGCAAGCACTCCTCCTTTCGATGTTTTGTGTGGTTTAAAAACAAACAAGTTTGTATGCAGCAAAATTGTTGACGGCAGTCAACAAAGCACAAAACTCGCAGTTTGAAAATTTATTTTCAAACTTTACCTCGGTTATCCCGGATTTGTTTTCTTTAATTCTATTATATCAGATCGGAATTTTTTGAGATTATGAACAACACCCACAAAAAATTGATTCGTTATTGTTGTTAAATGTCTTTTATGACACGCTATGAGTGCTTATTTACACTCACGTTAATAAATCGGAAACAAAATATATGATAAGTG
>CANQPX010000004.1 GCA_947625915.1 uncultured Clostridia bacterium | reverse complement strand
AAGCTTGATGTTATGTATTTGGGAAATCTCACATTAGCTATGATTTTTGATGCTATTTTAATGTGAACAGGCTCTAATTGCTCAAATGTAGCATCATCCAAACTAACATTAGCTTCTATCCCAACTACAACCACAAAATGACCGCTTACATGTATTATTATAGGTTGTCCTATTGCCAAATTAGATTTAATTTCTTTTAAATAATCCTCATCATTTTCTAAATTACCGTTAATTGATTTATATTTAAATTCTCCCGTTTTTTCATCCGAATATCTATTATCGTATACTTGTCCGCCATCGTTATTCGAATCTTTATCTCTTTCCCAATCTTTTAAACCATTGTCAATTTTTTTGTTATTTTCGTCAAGTAAATAGTTCCCGTTTCCATCTGTTTTCCATGTCCAATTAAGTTCTGAATTACCACTCTCATCACTTAAATATATCACATCTTCGGGTTTAATATTTTTATCACCATACTTGATAGCTAAAACCATTGCAACACAAGTCCCACTACAAAAACTCCAATCACCAATTCCAGCTTTATCTAACTCCTTAACCAAATTTTCTTCGTGTTGATAATAACAATAATCAATAATGGACTCATCTTTTGGAATGTTATCATTGACCAAAATTTTATAAACATATTTGTTACCGTCTATAGTCCGTGTAATTGTTCCATCATTGTTATCTGTAAAACTAAATTCTTTTACACTCATTTTAATTACTCTCTTTCACTAAATTTATTTCGCACATTGGTAAACTTTTTCCCAATTCCATTATTTGATTTTCAAAGTCGTTTGCTTCAGAAATATACAAATATTCCAAATTACGAAGTTTAGCAATACCTAAAATATCCGTAAAATCATTTTCTCTAAGCGTCAGCCTTTTAACAGAATTATTCTCTTCCTCAATTTCAAACTTTTCAATGCCGATATTTGTAAGGGACAATTCGGATAAAGATTTCATGTCGTTTATAAAATCAAGTTCGGTTATATCGCACCTGTAAAGTATCAGCGTTTCAACTTGAGGTAAATTATGCAAAAACTCCCAATTACGTTCACACCACTCTATATTCAGCTTCTTTAGGGAATTTATATTGGTCAGCCAATCATCGTCAAATTTAACCATACCCAGTGTAATCTCTTCTAAATTATTCAAACCGGCGATACTCTCACAGTTTATAAGACTTATTGGGTAGTAAACCTCGGCGTCATTGTAGCTTGATATGTTCAGTTTTTTTAAATTGGAATAGTTTTTTAAGTTTTCCAAATCAATACAGCTATATTGAAAATTACCATATGCATACATACTTGTATCGATCATTATGGTTATCTCCTCGGAATCAAGAGGATAAACATCGCTGTCAATGGTAAACACACGGTCATTACTATTATTTTTCTCCGTTTCGGTTTCTATAAGCAAATCACTTGTTGTTTCCGCGGAAATTGTTTCAATTTCATCAATTAGCTGTTCAGTCTGATTTGTCGTTGTTTCGGTAGTCTGTTGAGTTTCTTGAACAGTTTGCTCCGTATCAACCTTCCCAGTGTCAACATCAGCCTGACACCCAACCAAGCCGCAAATCAGCACAGCCGCAGCAAGCAAAGATAAAAACTGCTTTTTTCTCATTTTTATTCCCTCCATGATATTGAAATAATATTTATTTTTGAATCCTCATCCAATATGAAGATTATAGTCAGGCTTTCTATATTATATATAACTCTTGTTAAACTGTCTTGTGTTTCTGGTTCTGCTTTTCCAAGCTTTACAAATAAGTCTTGCAATTCTGTTCCCAAGGTTACCCCGTTAATATTGATCAACATATTATCAGGTATTTCTGATTGATTCCCGCTAATTGAAAACATAAGTGAAGTATAAATATCATCATCATTTACACTACCGCCAAAAGATGATTTGTTTTTATACAAAATCATATTATCATCTGCGATAAAATTTTTTCCTAAATCACTTAATTTAATTGGATAACTATAATTAATACCATTAATGTATATAAAATTATTTAATTGTTCTAAAGTCCAACCATCTTCCGGCGGTTCAATGGTTTTGATCTCAACTTTTTCTGTAGCGGCAGTGCTCTCCTTGTTTACTTGTGCAGCTTGATTTTCAATGTCATTCGTTTTGCACCCGCCCAACCACACAACAGCCAACGCCGCCGCAAGCAAAGATAAAAATTTGTTATTTTTCATATTAAAAAACCTCCTTGATCTGTTTGAAGCACGATCGCGTGTTCAAGAAAATTTTACACATTTTTGAACAGCTTGTCAAGGGGTTTGCAGTAAACGCATTAAAATTTGCAGTAAAATACCAAAAATGAACGAACCATTAACGCCCGTTCATTTAAATTTAATATTTCAATTCCATATTATGTTAAAAATTGTATTCTCTATTCCAAAAAACTATTTGTTTGCACTTAATTCTTTTCAGTGAAACAAATATTTGCTCTGCCTTGTATCTTTTCAATGGTGTCATCTTCCGTGGAATTTCCCGCAAAATACATATCCGCTTCCTCCGACACAATATCCAGAATATCATCGTCACAAGGGAAATTATTTGAGTTTTCTATCAACTTTATCAGTGCGTCATAATCTTCCTGTTCAACAAGTTTTACAGGCTTGCCATCAAAATAATATTCGACCGCATTAATACCGTCATTTTCTTTAATGCGCTTGTTATTATCCATATGCTTTTCCATATTATCGTAAAAAAGTTTTTTTATAACAGGGATCCCTATTGACGCAAGAGGTTTCGGATAATATTGATCGTAATTTAAGTAAAATTTTATAAGATCCCAAGCGGCAGATTTATTTTCCGAAGCAGAATTCAGATATATCGGATCTCCGCCGATAATATTAAGTGTGTCGCCATTAATACGCGGCATTCCCACAGGATAAAGACCGTACATATCCTCTGCTGCCGTCATATCGTAAACACTTTTTATTGTGAGCGGTTGAACGGTAAAAAGATTTTCTTCCGTATCATCAGCCGAAATATTAACGCTGCGCGAAAAATCAAGCAGCAGCCGCATTTTTTCATTGTCAAAATCACATTGCATTTTATCGTAATTTACAAAACTATCAAAATTGATTTTAACAAGTGATCTTATAAAATCAGTCTGAGTTGACACAGAACTTACAAAAAGATCATTTTGAATTTTATCATTGATAATTTCTGTAATATCAAAGGTCTGATATTTCTCATAAAATTCAGTATTTGCAGCATAGGTATCAATATAAAAGTTTGCAAATATACCGTAAAGATGACCGTTAGTTTCCATGGCAGAAAGAACGGGGGCGAAAAGATCATCACGGCTCAATGTATTATCATCGTCGATATATTTGTACAGATCCTCAAAAAGTCCCGATGTGTATGCATTTTTTACACCATCAGGAATTATCAGAATATCTCCAAGTGCCTCGCCGCTTATTATTTTTTTATCCAATTGATCAATAAGGTCATACTGTTCATTTTGGTCAATGTAATCAAATTCCACATAAAATTCCTTGCTTTTTTTGTTGAACGCACGGACGGCATTTTCAAATGTATTTTCAGCATTACTTATTGCAGTAACTGTAATTTTTACTCTTTGCTCATATTCATTTATAGGAACAAGATCAAGGTGTGAAAAAAATATTTCATTATCTTCATTTTCAAAAAAGGAGATCGAACCGTCATCATCGGTCACTGCATTATAAAATATTTCACCGGAATATCCCCACTCTGACAGATCCGCAATAATACATAATTCCCCATTCGTTTTTATTCCGTAAATATTTTTATTATCGGCGGCATAGATCATGTATTCACCGTGACCGGTTACAAAATTATGGCAAATAATATCCGACGATAATTTGATTGGATCGCCAAGCTTTATTTCATCAATGTCTATACTCACAGGCTCATTACGGATCATAGCATATAAACAATTATCCGAACCGCAAATCAGCTTGTCAATGCTCCATTCCGTTTCGATCTGACCGCAAAATTTCGGAATATCATCAATCGTATATGCATAGATGTGAAAATCATTGTAAATAAAAAATTTCCCATGAAAATATTCGCATCTGACATTATAATTACCGCTAAACTCACTATTTTCTATGTAATATTTTTCATAATTTTTAAATTCGGGATCAGATAATAAAAAATAATAATTCATATCGTTGTCATAAAAAAGCATAGCAACGCTGCCGCTGTCCGTAACATTAAGGGAGCAAATGCCTGCTGCATCATAGTCTTTGGACAAATCACAAATTATCTCTGTTTTATTATCGACTATTTTTACAAAATAATTTTGATTTTGTTCACCGGTCCAAACAGCATAAAACGAACCATTCCCATCACTGCAAAGCTGTGATGCTCTGCCATCAGTGAAAATGCTGTCAGAATCAATGGTACAAGCGTAAATTGCATTATTGTTATCACTATTCGGTATAACTGATGTTTCGCTTTGTTTGCAGCTGCCAATAAATATTGCGCATAAAATTGGCAGAATAATTATTTTTTTGTATTTTTTCATATTAGCCCTCACAATACGATCTGTCGTTGACATTTGCCTGCAAGTTCAGCATCATGGGTAACGATAATGACTGTTGCGGACAGATAGGAATTTATTTCTTTAAGAATATCAAATACTTCATCTCTGTTATGTGTATCAAGAGAACCTGTGGGTTCATCTGCAAGAACGAGTCTGCATTTTTTTATCATCAACCTTGCCAGTGCAACTCTTTGCTGTTCGCCGCCCGATAATTTGTAAATTTTCTCGTTTATTTTATCAGGGATCCCTACTTTTTCAAGCACATCATCAAATGAAAAATTATTTCTGTATTCTTTTTTCACAATTTCAAGATTTTCCTTGACCGTCTTATTTTCAATAAGCGCAAAATTCTGAAAAAGATATCCTACATATTTTCTGTAATAATCCAAATGCATTTTCTTATTCGACAGATCATATTCATCTGCAATTATACTTCCGCTGTCAAAAGGCTCCACCGCGCCTATCATATTCAAAAGAGTTGTTTTGCCGCAGCCGCTGTTACCTGTTACAGCAACAAATTCGCCGTCATTTACGATCATATCAAAGTTATTGAAAATAACATGATCGCCGTATTTTTTGCATAATTTTTCTATTCTAACCATATATTCCATCCTTTATGACACTTGCTGTGTTTGCTTTTTCAAATTTTTTTGATGCAATTAAAACAACGATGAAATCTGCCGCAATAATTATTGCTCCCACAGCAGCAATAATTTCTAAAAGATCATGCCCTGCCAATGAGCATACAAAAATAACCGCAAGATCCCCTATAATAAGGGAAAATACAAGATCCTTAAAGAGTTCCATATTAGTGTGACCATGAAGTTTTTTGATCATATATTCCTTTGCATTAGCCGAAATTTCATTTTTGATCATAAGTATTGAAATAAACAATAAAAAGCACAATAACATAACAAACACAACTGCTGAAAAGAAAAAGATAAGATAAAATTGTCTTGAAGTCTGTCCGATAAAATTTTCGCAAGAAGTAACAATAGGGTTTAGTCCGTCATTTTCCGCAGTTATTTTGCCGATATATTCATTTACATTCTTGTAAATAATGTCCCTGTAAAGCCCGTATCGATTTGTGTTCTCAATAACCGTATCCGATCTGTTTGCCTGAATGGAATTGAATATTATTATAGGATCTTTTAAAACTTTGTAATACCTGCCGAGATCCGAATCAATGGAAATAATATTATATTCGTCACCGATATAAACCGCAGTATATGTGTATTTTTCGTCATGTTCCACTTGTTCATAACACTTTAATGCCGTATTTTCAGCATTGGTATTCCGAAGCTTTTCGGGAATAAAAATTATAATATCGGTATCGAGTTTAAAATTATCATCGTCAAAAATTGTAAGAAGATATTCTTTTGTATTTGAATTTGCATAAATAATTTCCGTGTCATTATACCAGTTTGTTTGTGACAATAAAAATGGTGACATACGGTCATAATATTCTCTGTATATTTTTTCATTGACACTTCCGTAATATTCTCTTGAAACGTTTATATTTGATAGATCAAAATCAGTCTGAAAATCGCAGAAATATCCGTTTTGTATTTGTGAAAAGAACCTGTCCGCAGCGGCTGTATCGGCAAGTTCGAGAAACAATTTGCCCACTGCTGCTCCTGAAACTGCTGCAAGTGCTAATGTAATGAGCTTTAACACATAAGAAAGTTTGTTTATCCTTTGAAAATTATTTCTTCCCTTTATTGTATCAACAATATCTAAATGCAATATTTTTGAATAAACGATCATTGTTACAACAACGGATAATGCAAATACCAAAATTATTGCATCCATATTTTTCAATATATCATCAAACATTGAAACAAAGGCGCCACCTGCAAAAATGGCAATAAAAAAGAAACAAACATTTGCAAATAATTCTTTAATGAATAATTTTTTCGGGTCTTCCCCGTAAATGATCTTTAAAGCAAAATATTTTCTCCTATATTCAAGATCCCACGCCGAAAGCAATGTAATTATTCCCATACTCAAAGCAATTGCAGCTATCTCAATAATTTTGTATCTGCCATCATAACTGCTCTCATAAAAATTGCCCCCTCCAAGTTCAGTTTTAAGTTGATCGAAAACATTCTTGATGTTTTCGTTACTGCCGAAAAAATACACATAATCGATGCCGCTTATTTCATGTTCTTCGGGAATTGTTTCAAATAAAATATTTATCCTGCCCGCAAGAAAACTTTTGTAAGTATCCGATGCGATCGGAAAATTATTTTTCAGGCTCGGCATGATCTCTTCTCTGCACATGATGACCGCATTTGTTTCAAGCATGGACGGATATTCATATTTTATGAAAAAAATTTCACAGCCTGACCTGTTGAAGATCTCTTCAGCAGAGTCTGCAACAGTTGAATTTGTATTCACTATTTTTTCCGTAAATTCCGCTTTAGGAAATTTATTATTTATTGAATACACAATTTCAAGATACCTGAGTTCTCCGATCAGAAAAAGCAAAACGATAATTATGACCGAAGAAACAACAAATTTTACTGCTTTCATTTGAATGTGTCCTCTCCAAAGAAATTCTTTACTTCATCATAAAATTCTTTCAGCGGTTCGTAGTATTCTTCAAATTTTCCCGGTTCGCTTTCATCTACAAGTTCAAAGGAAGCAGTTGTATAAATATCGTATGCAGCGGGCGGAACACCCGGATCTTCCGCAGCTGAATAATCATATACCGTAAACCAATACTTATTGATTTGATTTGAAAAAAGCCTTGGCGAATAACAAAACCCAATGATATAATTATTGATAGGTTCCCAATTTTCGTTGTAGTTTATTGAAGTTATAACGCTAAGATTGCCTGAAAATTTGAGAAACGACGGTGCTGAAACGGAGTATAATGCATTACCATCGCCATAGCTATAGGTCTCCCATTGCCCTTCATTACCTTGATATACGAGTTTTTCATTGGAAAGCATAGGCTTGATATTTACGTTGTAATGCACAAGCCATGCTCCGCAAATGATAACAAAAGCAAGAAATATCAATGCAGCTATTGCTATAACGATCTTTTTGATTTTTGACATATCAACACATCTCCTTATTTCTATATCGTATAATGCTCACATTTAAAAGAAAATAAAAAAAGCTATTCAACAAGAATTTTTTATTTCTCTCTTTTTCTATATTGATAATATCATATGCATATGTTTTTTATGTGTTTTTTATAAGTTTTTTGTATGTTTTAATTATATCATACTGCAATTGTTTTTCTGCCTGATCTGTTTACGCAAAATGCGTACCGATCATACTGATCATTCGACTAAATATCGTAACTTATTTCCCTTTGCCATAAGAAAACCCGGCAAAATACTAAACCGTCACACCTTGTATTTTAGATGTGACGGCTTTACATTAAAAAATAATTTGCAATATTAAATTTGACGGTTCAGGATATCACAGGCTTTTATAATATCTTGTTTTTGTAAACCTTTTAAAGCATCAACAAATACAAGATGTTCCTGCAATTTTTTATCGCCATTATAGTTATCCTGAAAACAATCGTCCAAAATAACATATCTTTCAATATTCGGGTGCATATGCAAATAAGCGTTTATTTCTTCTGTTCTGCTTTGATATTCATCTCCACATGGAGTGATGTCAAAATCTATCCGGTTTTGCTTGAAAAAATCCGATACCATATCATAAGTTGCTCCGCCTGACCGATGATCGGATATAATTACTAAATTTGCTTTCATTCTATATATCAGATCACAAATATTATTTCCTGCTGATGGCAGTAAAGTTTGCACTTCATTATCGGGCTGAAAAACATTCAATACGCCGTCAATATCAAGAAATACAGTCAGCGGGTGAGCGTGTGCCTGCTCTCTTGCATATTTTAATATCTCTTTGCATATCAGTTCGGACTTATGAATATCTTTACCCCATTCGTCAATTATCAAATCTCCTTCTTTAAGCGCGGCTTTATATTCATCTTCAGTAAATTCTCCGGAACGGTATGCTTCGTCTAATTCTTCCCTGTCATCTATCAATACATCGCCTTTTGTTGTAAGGAGAACATCAAGGTATTGATCCATAAAAGCCAGAACTCCGTCCTCATCTGTCAATAATGAATAGATCACATCAATATACCATGCGGATATTTCTCCGTTTTCCGTAAACATTGCAGTAACAGAATGTTTTTTCCCGTCGGGGATCAAGGTGAGCCAACACATTCCTTTTCCCGCAACCGGAGTCTTTCCTGCCTTTTTAAAATCCCAATACTGATGATCTCCGTCTGTTAATTCGTTCAAAGCTGCCCAACCATGAAATTTATCGCGGTCAATACGCATTTGATAATAAGGAAAATATTGAAATCCCCATAAATCTCTTGTCAATCTTTTTTTGACCATAAAATCCACCACTCCAATTTTATTATCATTTTGAAATAAAATGCTTTATGGGATCATTCAGATGATATATTTCTTCTTTCAAAAATGCAGGATATATGGTTATCTTTTGCAGTTCGTCGATATGCAGCCAACCGAGAACTACATTGCAATTATCTTTCTGTGAAACAAACCCGCCGTTTTCAGGAATATCAAATTCATCGCAAAGCTCGATCCGATAATAAAAAGCGATAGTATGCACTTGCTTGCCGTCCCATTCCCAAAAACATTCTTCGCTCCACAACAGACGATCGCATCGTATTCCGACTCCCATTTCTTCCCTCATTTCACGAACCAAACCATCTTCCAATGTTTCTCCTATTTTTATATGACCGCCCGGCAAAGCATATTCATTTCCGTCTTTATCTCTTTGCACTAAGATCATATTATCTTTGATCAAAACGCCGGCTGTTCTAAGTTCACAAGTATATTTATCATCAGTAAATATCCAATCTTTATTCATAAAAAACCTCCGAATTTTGATTTGTCGAGTAATAACTCAATGGTATGATTATATCATAAAAACACCGACTTGTCAAGTTTTGTTAATGACTGATTTTGTGGGATCATCATTGAAAAAATTAATTTGACAAATCAACATTTTTATGATATGATCGTATTGTCGGGTGTTGCCAGATAAATCGGAATATTTCCCCCTTGAGGCGGCATATTTAAAACAAATCAATAAAAATGTACTTCTGATAATTCAATTTCAAATTTAAGGATTTCTTAATAATTTTCATGGTACAATAAATTTATTGAAAGGAGCGTAAGAAAATGTACCTGAGAATTATCGGAAAAGATCTGAAACGCAAAAAGACCATGAACATAATTCTGCTGTTGTTTGTGATACTGTCGGCAATGTTTACGGCAAGCGGCGTGAACAATATCATGGTTGTGGAGAAAGGACTTGACCATTACTTTGAAGAGGCAGGAATGGCGGATTACTACATTTTGTCGCACAAAATCAATGGCGAGGACACTGTTGAAGATCTGCTCAAAAACAGCGAAAATGCGAAGTCATACCGGAAAGATGATGTATTTTTTACATCAGAGGAGAATTTCAAACGCGGCGGCAAAAAACTCATGGAATACTCGCAGATTTCAATGGTGCAGTCGCTAAGCGGTTCGGATTTCAATTTTTTTGATGAGAATAATAATGTCGTCAAAAATGTTGAACCCGGAAAAATGTACATTACGGGAGCAGTCCCCAAACGATCTGATTTGCAGATCGGTGATAAATTCACGCTGAAGATCGGCGAGATCAACATGGAATTTGAATTTGCCGGTACGCTGAAAGACGCTCTGTTTGGTTCTGAAATGATGGGCAATCCGAGAATGCTTATCAGCGAGGAAGACTACAAAAAAATTGCAAATGACGATCAAGTAAAACAGTATACTTCGGGTAGTGTCTACTACATTGAAACGGATAATTTATCCGCATTACAATCTCAGATTTCCGATGCGGAAAATATTTATCTGATGATAGATAACGATACTGTCAAGCTGACTTATTTCATGAATATGATCATTGCAACGATCATTTTAATTTTAAGTATCGGACTTATTATCGTGTCATTTGCGGTACTTCGCTTCACTATAGGTTTTACGATCGCGGAGGAATTTCGCGAAATAGGTGTAATGAAAGCAATTGGACTGAAAAATAATTCTATACGCATATTGTATCTTGCAAAATATTTCTTTATCGCTCTTGCGGGTTCAGTGATCGGTTATTTTCTGAACATTCCGTTCGGAAAAATGCTGATAAAAAGCGTCAGCGAAAATATGGTTCTGGAAAATCAAAATACCGCTGTTATTGGCATTTTATGTTGTATAGCAGTAGTCGTCATAATACTGTTTTTCAGTTGGAATTGTACGGGGAAGATCAAAAAACTTTCTCCGATCGATGCAGTTCGCAGCGGTCAGACAGGTGAACGTTTCCGCAAGAAAAGTATTCTGCATCTTGGCAAAACAAGACTGAAAAGCACCGCATTTCTTGCGTTAAACGACGTTATAAGTCAGCCGAAGCAATTTAGTATTATAACATTTATTTTTGCGATATGCACGGTTTTTGTTATGGTGTTGTCTGTTACAGCAAATACGCTCAGAAGTGAAAAAATGCTGAAATTGCTTGGAGTAACAAAAAGCGATGTTTATTTTTTAGATTCAAAAAGAATTACAGACGCTATATCGGGTGCAAAAAATATTAATGAAACAAAACAAGAAATTTCCGATATTCTTGCAGAAAATAATATGCCCGCATCTGTTTACATCGAGGAATATTATAACTTGTCCGTTACGGCAAACGACGTGAAATACAAGACGAATTTTGTGTGGTGCAAAGACACCAGATCAACGGATTACACATACACAAAAGGCGCTGCGCCGAAATATGAAAACGAAATCGCACTCAGTGAAATGCTGGCTGAAAAAATGAATGTAAATATCGGTGATACATTGATAATAAATATTGACGGAGAAGATAAAAAATTTATTGTTACAGCGCTTTTTCAAAGTGTCATGCAGACGGGAAATGTGGGCAGACTCTGTGAGGAATTTGAAATTCCCAATGAATTGATGACGGGTGCTGTCGGGTATCAGATCAACTTTGATGACGATCCTGATGAAAAGATAATTTCCGAACGTATAGAAAAATTAAAAGATATTTTTGACAACAAAAATATCCACGATACACGCGGATTTATCAATGCTATAACAGGCGTTTCCGACACAATTAAAAGCGTGAGGGATTTTGTGCTTGCCATCTCTTTAATTGTAATTATTTTGATCGCAGTTTTAATGGAGCGTTCGTTTATATCAAAAGAAAAAGCCGAGATTGCCCTAATGAAAGCTATTGGATTTAAAAGCGGTGCAATTATGGCACAGCACACGGGAAGATTTTTAATTTCGGTAATTTTAGCGCAAATAATTGCTGCCGTATCATGTGTGCCGCTGCTAAAGCTGCTCATTGACCCGATTTTTTCTTCTATGGGTGCAACGGCAGGTATCGAATATCAATTTAACGTACTTGAACAGTTTGTAATTTACCCGCTTATCATTACTGCAACAGTCGTTATCAGTACGTTTCTGACTGCAATTTACATGAATACGATCAAAGCGTCCGATACGGCAAATATTGAATAAATGGAGGAAATTTTTATGAATACCGTACTTGAAATAAGAGATCTTTGCAAAACATATATCGTCAACAAAAGGCAGAACAATGTGTTAAGAAACGTAAGTTTTTCCGTAAATGACGGAGAAATGACAGGCGTCATGGGACCGTCGGGTTCGGGAAAATCCACACTTCTTTACACCGTTTCGGGAATGGATAAAATGACCGCAGGAGATGTATTTTTTAATGGGAAGAATTTATCCGGTATGCACGAAAATGAACTTGCTAAAATGCGTCTGGAAGATATGGGATTTATTTTTCAGCAAATGTACATGATGAAAAATCTCTCCGTACTGGATAATATTATTCTTCCGGCGGTGAAATCTTCAAAAAAGAGAGAGAGCAACAAAGCAATTGAACAGCGCGGACGAGAGCTTATGAAACGCCTCGGCATTGCAGAAATTGCGGAAAATGATATAAATGAAGTGTCGGGCGGACAGCTACAAAGAGCGTGCATTTGCCGCAGTATGATAAATGATCCCAAAATAATTTTTGCGGACGAACCGACAGGTTCTCTAAACCGAACATCTTCGGAAGAAGTTATGGAGGAACTTGCAAAACTAAATGAAAACGGTACAACAATTATGATAGTAACTCACGATGTCAAAGTCGCCGCAAAATGCACAAGAGTGTTATTTATTGTTGACGGAAACATAAAAGGCGAGTATAATACAGATAAAGAAAAAACTTTGCGTGAAAGAGAATTTTCACTTAATAACTGGCTTATGGAAATGGGTTGGTAAAATGATAGATATACTTATTGCAGAAGATAATAAAGAAATTTGCGGACTTATAACAGATTTTCTGCGCGCGGAAAATTACGTTGTAAGTGCTGCCGGAACCGGTGAAAAAGCCATGTCCCTGTATGAAAAATACGGGGCAAGGCTTGTGCTGCTTGATATAAATTTACCGGATATTGACGGCTTTTCGATATGTGAAAAATTGCGCAGGAATGACAATGTTCCCATAATAATCATAACTGCAAGAACAGACAGGGACGACAAACTGAACGGAATTTTGCTGGGTGCGGACGATTATATAGAAAAGCCTTTTGATATTGAAATTCTGATCGCAAAAATAAAGGGTATTTTCAAGCGCAGGCTTGCCCGCGAGATAATTTCGGACGGCGATATAATACTTAATATTTCGGACGGAACGGTTACAAAAAACGGTGTACAGACAGAACTTTCCGCAAAAGAGTTTGAACTTCTTAAAATACTTATGCAAAATAAAGGACAAACGCTGACAAAAGAATTTTTATTTAACAGAATATGGGGAAGTGACAGTGAATCCGAGCTTCAAACATTGACGGTACACATAAAATATCTTCGTGAAAAAATTGAAAATGATCCTAAAGATCCCCAAAAAATTATTACCGTCTGGGGAAAAGGTTACAGGTGGTCATGATGAAAAGCTATGATAAAATGATACTATTGTTTGCTCTTATATTTATTGTTATTTTATTTGCGGTAAATTTTATTTTTCCAAAGGATCAGGCTGACAGCAGCGGACTTTTCAAAGTTGAAACAAATCGCGTGGTGCAGGAAATTACAGCAGGAAATGAAATAAATATAAACAATTACTATACGATAACGGGTATATATGATGATCGGAACAGTAATTTGTATAATTCCGATCTGCCTTATGTCATACGCGAAATAAACGGAAAATTTTATCGTATTGAATATAGAACAAAGCAAAGTAATAACGGCATTATTAATTTTGTAAACGGATTTTTTATATTACTGTTTTCCATAATTCTCGGCATATTATTATATATCAGACAAACGGTTTTAAAACCTTTTAATGAAATATCCGAACTGCCCTATATGCTTGCAAAAGGGAATTTATCCGTTCCTTTGAAAGAAACAAGATCGCGTTATTTTGGGAAATTAATCTGGGGATTGGATATGCTCCGCGAAGAACTTGAAAATTCACGGCAGCGTGAACTTAAAGCCGCTAAAGAAGAAAAAACTGCGATATTATCAATTTCACATGATGTAAAAACACCTCTTGCGGCAATAAAATTATATGCAAAAGCAATTTCAAATAATTTATATCCCGATGAAAACAAACGGCGTTCTGCTGCGGAAAATATAAATGTAAAAGCAGATGAAATAGAATGTTATGTCAACGAACTTATCGGTAAAATAAACAATGATTTTATGGAATTTAGTGTGAAAACAAAAGAAGTATATCTGTCCGTTATACTTGAACGGATAAAAAAATATTATTCCGAAAAGTTAAAACTTTTGGGAACAAATTTTATTATAGCCGATCATACGGATTGTCTGCTTATTTGTGATCCGGACCGCATGGAAGAAGTTGTGCAGAATATAATGGAAAATGCTATAAAATACGGTGACGGAAAATTTATACGCATAGATATCTCTGACGAAGAATATCACAAACTCATTGTCATATCCAACAGCGGCTGCACTTTGCCGGATACGGAACTTTCTCATATTTTCGATAGTTTTTGGAGAGGTTCAAACGTAGGTGACAAAGCAGGAAACGGTTTGGGGCTTTACATATGCCGCCGCTTGATGAACGAAATGAACGGCGATATTTTTGCAGAAATAAAAAACGGAATGATGTATGTAACTGTTGTTTGTCCGAAATTAATTTAAAAAATTGCAGCAAATTTTCAGTTATTTAGCAAAGGTTTAATTTTGGCGTTATGCGCTAAAATAACAAGTTGTGGTAAAAAAATTATATCTCACTGAAAAATAACCGCACAGTCTCACAGACGTGCGGTCATTTTTGCATATTCAAAAGAACGCTTTTATTTTCTTGATGCAAGATATTCTTTTATATCTTTGAGAACGGTATCTGCGTCAAGTCCGTGTACCATGCAGGCCTCCTCGAGGGACTCGCCTATAGATGACGGGCAGCCGACACAGTGCATTCCCGACTGCATAAGGATATATGCTATCCCGTTATCGTATTCGAGCATATCGCCCATTGTGGTCTGTTTTGTGATCTCCATACATATTCCTCCGATCATTTATTAAAAAGGGAAAAACCTTTTTTTTCAAATTCCTCGGTTTTCACCGAATTAACGGTGTAACCTGTTTCATTTACGGCAGCTTTAAGCTTTTCTTCATCAAGCGGAGCTTCCGAAATTATCTCCGTTTGCCCTTTGGTGTGTGACGAGTTTACTTTTTTTACGTCAAATGCTTTGCGGATCGTGTCGTTTACGTGTGCTTCACAATGTCCGCACATCATGCCTTCGACTTCAAGAACTGTTTTGTACATAATAAATTCCTCCGTTTTTATTATTTTATTGAAATAAATTTATACCCTTGTTCCGCTATTGCCGCCTTTATTTTATCAACATCAGGCTCGGCATTTATTGAAACAATTGCAGTGCCTTTTTTATAATTTGCTTCGGCAAAGTCAATTTCCGGAAACGCGCAAAGTGTTTGTTTTATCCGCGCTTCGCAGTGTTCGCACATCATACCTTTTATTTTTATGATGCGCTTATTTTCTGCGGAAGTCTCATCTCCGTTTCCATACTTGAAAAAATTCAAACGAAGTGCATTTGAAACTACGCAAAAACTTGAAAGGCTCATTGCCGCCGCGCCGAACATCGGGTCCAGTGTCCAATTGAATATCGGTATCCATACTCCCGCCGCAAGAGGTATCCCGATAATATTGTAAATGAATGCCCAGAACAGGTTCTGGCGGATATTCCGCAGAGCCGCCCTACTAAGGCGTATCGCTGCGGGAACATCTCTCAAACGGCTTTTCACCAGCACTATATCCGCCGCATCAAGGGCAATATCCGTTCCCGCGCCTATGGCGATACCTATATCGGCACGAGTAAGAGCGGGCGCATCGTTTATCCCGTCGCCGACCATTGCGGTCTTTTCCTTTTCCTGCAAAGAACGTATAACGCTTTCCTTTCCGTCAGGCAGGACTCCCGCTATGACTTCATCAACTCCTGCCTGTTCCCCTATTGCTTTTGCGGTACGCTCGTTGTCGCCTGTCAGCATAACGACCCGTATGCCCATTTCACGGAGTTCCTTTATCGCACGCGGGCTGTCCTCTTTTATAACATCGGCAGCAGCTATCATACCGAGGAACTTTCCGTCTGCCGAGAAAAGTATTGGCGTTTTCCCTTTTGAAGAAAGTTCTTCTGCTTTTTGAGAAATTTCCTCAGGGATATCTGCCTTTTCCGAAACAAATCTTACACTTCCGCCAATGATGTTTTTTCCGTCAAGGACTGCCGAAAGTCCGTTCCCCGCGAAAGCTTCAAAATCCGTAACTTCTCCTGCGGAAATTTTCATTTCCTCCGCTTTTTTCATTACCGCGCCTGCGAGAGGGTGTTCGCTTCGCTTTTCCAGTGAAGCCGCATATGTGAGAAGATCGTTTTCGCTTATTCCGATGGCAGGTATAATATCTGTAACTTCAGGCTCGCCTTTGGTTATCGTTCCCGTTTTATCAAGGGCAACTATCTTTACCTTTCCCGCTTCTTCAAGGGAAACAGCGTTCTTAAAAAGTATGCCGTTTCTCGCGCCAACGCCGTTTCCGACCATTATTGCAACGGGAGTTGCAAGTCCCAGAGCGCACGGGCAGCTTATAACGAGTACGGATATCGCCCTTGCCAGCGCGTAACCCGCACTTTGCCCCACTGCAAGCCATACAATAAGCGTTACCGCAGCAATTGCGATCACCGTCGGAACGAAGATCCCCGAAACTTTATCGGCGATCTTTGCAATTGGAGCTTTTGTTGCCGCCGCGTCACCCACCATTTTTATTATCTGAGAAAGAGTTGTATCTTCTCCCACGCGTGAAGCTTCGCATTTTATGAAACCAGACTGATTTATCGTTGCGGCGGAAACACTGTCCCCCACCGTCTTGTCAACCGGAATACTTTCCCCCGTAAGGGCGGATTCGTTTACCGCGCTGTTTCCCTCTGTAACGATACCGTCCGCAGGTATGCTCTCACCGGGACGCACAACGAAAATATCCCCTTTTTTCACCTGTTCGACAGGAACTGTGACTTCCTCGCCGTTATTTAAAACAACGGCTGTTTTCGGAGAAAGCTTCATCAGGCTTTTAAGTGCGTTTGTGGTCTTGCCTTTGGAATGTGCTTCAAGCATTTTGCCCAATGTTATCAGCGTCAATATCATTGCCGCCGACTCAAAATAAAGATCCATCATATATGCCATGACAGCTTCGTGATCACCTTTGAGCTGAGCGTCTGTCATAGCAAAAAGCACATACACGCTCCACAGGAACGATGTCATCGAACCCATTGCCACAAGCGTATCCATGTTGGGGGAACGGTGTATCATTCCCTTGAAACCGCTTATAAAGAATTTTTGGTTTATCACCATTATAATTCCCGCAAGCAGCATTTGCAGCATTCCCACAGCAACGTGGTTCCCCTCGAGCCAAGCGGGGATCTTCCAGCCCCACATCATATGTCCCATTGAAAAATACATCAGTACCACAAGGAACACAAGCGATGCGATAAGCCGCTTTTTAAGGACGGGAGTTTCCCTGTCCGCAAGCGCTTCATCATCGTAAGAACTTTTTTCCGCCGCGCCTGAAGTTTTAAGCGATGCGCCGTAACCCGCGTCTGTTACCGCGGAAATGATATCCTGCGGGTTTGCAGTTCCTTCAACGCCCATAGAATTTGTCAGCAGACTTACCGAGCATGAAGTAACTCCCGCGACTTTTGAAACGGCTTTTTCCACCCGCGCGCTGCAGGCGGCGCAGCTCATTCCCGTAACATTAAACTGTACCATACCCGTCCCCCCTACTTCATAAGTTTCTGCAAGGTGAGGACGAGTTCGTCGATCACATCATCTTTTCCGTCTCTGATATCTCTTGCAACGCAGCCGCGTATATGGCTTGCGATAAGTTCTTTATTGAAAGAGTTCACCGCCGAATTTACCGCTGCAGATTGTATAAGGATATCGGTGCAGTAAGCGTTTTTTTCTATCATTCCTCTTATGCCGCGTATCTGACCTTCAATGCGGTTCAGTCGGTGGATAAGTTTTTTTCTTTCCTCGTCGGAACGCATCGTTGATTTTTCGCAGCAGGAACATTTATCGGGCATATCAAGCATCTCCCATCTATCATACCCTCACGGGGTATATGTATATTATATACCCTCTTGGGGTATTTGTCAATAGGGAGATCAAAGAATTTTTATCCGAAAATATTTTACAGCTTTATTAACAAGTACAGGCAGGTCTTTCGCCTGCCTGTCAGCTTGTCGATAAAGTATAATATATTTTTGTTGTCAAACAACGGATATTTTTAGAAAAACAAATTGCTCTGTATTGCCAAACAGCTCACCGGGCTGTTTGGCAAGGCATAAATTATAATAACCGTTAATGCCAAGGGGAACGCTCTCTCTTGCAGAGCGTTCCCCTCTTGCCGCCCTTTGGGCGGCAATTCACCCCTTT
The DNA here is from genome assembly GCA_947625915.1 of uncultured Clostridia bacterium. Lineage (GTDB taxonomy): Bacteria > Bacillota > Clostridia > Oscillospirales > Ruminococcaceae > RGIG8773. The sequence goes on along the minus strand of CANQPX010000004.1, from coordinate 76,622 downwards.
GCAGAGGCGCCTTCGTAAGGGGAATTCCGCCGTCTGCGGACGGCGGCGAGGGCTTCGCCCCTCGACCCCACCAGCGCGGCTGCGCTGGACCAGCTTTTCGGGCAAGGTTTTGTTTTTCGTTTTTTAGTTTGTCCGCGCCTTTTTTAGTTTTTCGACAGTCTGACAGGCAGGTTTTTCGCCTGCCTGTGATGTCTTATTTTGAGATTATGAAATCTTCCGTCGGAGACGGATCGCCGTCATTGTTCTGACCTTTATCTTCTTTTTCCTTTAACCTGTTCTTCTTTTCGTCCGCAAGCTGACGCTCGTTTTCCTCAAGTTTCCGCTGATCGGGTTTGTGCAGCGCGTCATATTTCTCGACAAATTCTATCGCGTCCGCTTCTTCAAGAGGTTTGCTCATCAGGAAGCCCTGTATATAGTCGCACTTCATCTCCGCAAGGAATTTATACTGATCTACCGTTTCAATGCCTTCCGCAACGGTGTGTATGCCGAGATTATGGACAAGATCTATTATCGAATCCGTTATTGCGTAATCCCTCTTGTTGTTATTTATCTCATCAATGAAAGATTTATCTATTTTCAGACACTTTATCGGGAAATTTTTAAGATAATTCAATGATGAATAACCCGTTCCGAAATCGTCCAGCGCAAGCGCTATGCCGAGATCGTTTATCTCATTTATAACGCTGCTCTTTGAATCGGTAAAATCTATCAAAGTGCTTTCGGTTATTTCAAGCTGGATATTTTTAGGATTTACATGGGTAATATCTATAACGCGCTTGACGTGTTCGATGTAATCATCTCTCCGCAGCTGTACGGGAGAAACGTTTATCGACATTATAACGTTCGGGTCGAGAGTCTCGTTTATCTTTGTCAGCGTGCGGCAGGCGCTTTCAAATATCCACGTACCTATCTGGATTATAGCACCGCTTTCCTCCGCAACGTTTATGAATTCCGTCGGTGAAACGAGTCCGAACTCGGGGCTTATCCACCTGAGAAGAACTTCAAATCCGTGTATATCGCAGGTATCCGCCGCGACTATCGGCTGATAATGCAAGCACAATTCGCCCTTTGCCAAAGCTTCGTTCAGGCTTCTTGCGATGGCAGCCTTGCTCATGGTGCTGTTTCCGCGGTTCGTGTTGGTATAGAACGCAACTCTGTCCTTACCGCTTTCCTTTGCCCTGTGGAGAGCCATTTCCGCGTCTCTAAGCAGCAGGTCGGGAGTAAGGTCATCATTGGGATAGATAGAAACGCCTATGGAAAATTTTATATAAATTTTGTCATTAAGTATCTCCAGAGGTTTATTGAAAAAGCTGTGGAGTTTTTCTATCACCGAATGTACCTCGGTATAGTCATTGTCAAATTCTTTCAGAAGAATGAACTCATCTCCGCTGAAACGGAACACCGATACTTCCGGCGGGAGCTGTTCTTTCATTATCGAAGCGAACGCGCAAAGCACCGCGTCTCCGAAATTATGTCCGAGAGTTTCGTTGAGCCATTTGAAATTGTCGATATCCACGAACATCACCGCAAAGCGGCTCCTTCCCTCTTCGCGGGTCTGTATGATATCTTCCATGCGTTCGTAAAGTTTGCTGCGGTTTTCAAGACCTGTGAGCGCGTCCATATATACATAATTGCTTATGATATTATTTTCCGACTGGAGCATCTCGGCGATCTTGTTGATATTTTTCCCGATCACGCCGAGTTCATTTTTTGTCTTGGCAGTGATGCGGTAATTGCAGTTATTGTTAAGGAGTTCTTCGGTGCAGACCCGTATATCCCTCAAAGGATAGCTTTCCTTGTGCAGAAGGTTTATGACCGCGACTATCAGCAGAGCGCACAGGCACGCAAGTATGAGCATTATCTGCCCGAAAGATCTGTAAACTTCCCCGCCTGTCTCGCTGCTGTCGAAAAGAACGATAATGTTCCAGCCGCTTGCAATACCTGTCTTTTTATAATAGTATACCGTATCACCTTCTCCCGAGACAAAGCTGTCTATACCTTCCACAAGATAATCTCTGCGGCTCACAAGGTTCGCAAGGGGCGCGTCGTTCATGCTGAACTTATTTGAAATATCCGATGCCGACGGATAGTAAACAGCCGAGCCGTCGGCAGAAATTATGGGAAAACATCTTTCAATAAAGGAATATTCCGAAAGTATCCCGAATATCTCTTCCGTTCTGACTTCCATGCCGCAGAACGCATAAGCATAACCGTCCGAGACTGCGGGAACGATTATATTCACCACATCTTCATCGGGAACGAACAAGCTTTTTCCCGGTGCGGTACATATGAACTCATATTGTGTTCCCGAGCCTGAAATGTATTTAGAGTACCATTTTTTGCCATCAAGATCCGCCATATCTTTACCGAGAACGATACCGTTATTGTCCATAAGTATGCCGCTCTGATCCGAAATGACCCAAGCCGAAACGATATTCTCGCTGCTGCGGCATATCATATCGAGGGCATTTTTTATCTCCCCGAAGTTTTTTGCGGAAGTGATACCCTTTTCTCCGCCGGCGTTGATATCCGCGACAAAAGATTTGAGTTTATCGCTGCCGGAAACTATCTCGAGCTGTGAACCTATCGAGCGCACATGATCGTCCAGCAGACCTGCGATCAATTCGCCCGTACTGTTCATGGTACGGGTAAATTCCGATACGGAATACATTTTTGTGAGCGAATAAGAAAGCAGCGCGAAGCAGACTATAAGTAAAATAATGAAAATGGTTATGAAGAAAGTTATTCTTTTTGTAAAGCTTGTGTGTATCACCGACAGGAAACTGTCCTTTTTAGCTTTATGATCCTTAGGCATATATAAAAAAGCTCCTTTTAAGAATTACATAATATACATATTTATATTATAGCACATTTCAATAAAATTTTAAATATATTTTTACAAAATGAGATTTTTTTGACGTTTTGTATAAATTTTTCATAAAATTCTTAGATGTTTTTATTATATTTAGCATTAAAAAACGGCATACGCGGCGTCCTTGCATAAGATCAACGCTCCGTTATGCAAAAATAATGTAATATTTTGTCACAAAAAGCAGCTGCGATCTTTCACTTTTATTTCACAAATTTTTATCCCGTTTTAACTAAGCTTTAACATTGATAATGTAAGATAATAACATCGGATAGATTCAAAAAAAGGAGGCATCTGCTTGGAAAGACCGAAATACCGCCACGAGTTCAAACACAGGATAAATATGTCCGACTTTCTCTGTCTTACGTCTAAGATCGGCATGATAGCCGCTCCCGATGAGCATATGAAAGGCGACTCCTATTTTATAAGGAGCCTTTATTTTGACAGCTTTAACGACAAAGCCCTTCGCGAAAAAGTTGACGGCGTCAATAAACGGGAAAAATTCCGCATACGTTTTTACGATATGGACGACAGCTTTATCCGCTTGGAAAAGAAATCCAAAGACAACGGACTTTGCCTGAAACGTTCCGCGCCGCTGACAAAAGAACAGACCGAAATGCTCATTTGCGGCAGATATGATTTTCTCATCGAAGCGGAAGAACCGCTGCTGAAAGAGTTTTATATAAAACTCTGTGCCGAACAGCTCCGCCCGAAGCTTATAGTCGACTACCGCAGAAAGGCGTATGTTTACCCCTTCGGGAACGTCCGCGTGACTTTCGACTATGAGATCTCATCGTCTGGAGACGTAAACAGCTTTTTCAATGCGCGGGACGGTTCGCTGCCCGTTCCCGAAGAAATTATCATGGAAATAAAATACGATGAGTTCCTGCCGCAGGTGATCGCGGATATAACTCATCTTTCCGCAAGACAAAGCGGCTCTTTTTCAAAATACGCCGCAGGCAGATATGTTTAATAATTAAAATAAGGAGTTTTTAATCATGACTTTCAAAGATATTTTTAAATCAAGCTTTCTGGAGAATGTAAGCAGTTTTTCATTTACCGACGTACTTATCGCAATGCTCGTATCATTTGCACTGGGACTTTTTATTTACGCCGTCTATAAAAAAACTTTCCGAGGCGTGATGTACAGCAGTTCTTTCGGAGTATCGCTTATGGCTATGTGCCTTATAACAACTCTGATAATCCTTGCGGTAACATCAAACATCATACTTTCCCTCGGTATGGTCGGCGCATTGTCTATCGTACGTTTCCGTACGGCTGTAAAGGAACCCCTTGATATCGCGTTCCTGTTCTGGGCGATCTCCGCGGGAATAGTTACCGGAGCGGGACTTATACCCCTTGCGGTCATAGGTTCGGTATTTATAGGAATAATCCTTGTTATATTCGCAAATGCAAAGTCCTCAGACACGCCATACATAGCCGTTATAAGCTGTGAAAACGAAAACGCCGAACAGGCGGCTATGGATATTCTCAAAAACAACACCAAAAAACATCAGATCAAGTCCAAGACCGTTACCGCCGCAGGTATAGAACTTATGGTAGAAGTAAAACTTTCGGACAGTTCATCAAAGGTATGCAATCTGCTTTCAGGCACGGAAGGTATCTCCAAAGCCGCGCTTGTGAGCTATAACGGCGAGTATATGTCCTGACGAACGGAGGAAATATTTTGATAGACAGCAAAAAATTCAATGTCATTGCGATCTTAGCCGCCGTTCTGGCAGCGGTCGGAGTTGCGGGAATGATATTTTTAAATATCGGTAAGACCTATGCCTATACTCCCGAATATGCCGAAAAAATATTTAACGGCGACATAATTTCGATCGAAATTTCCGCCGATGCGGACGACTGGCAGACAATGCTCGACAACGCCATGAACGAAGAATATATATCGGCTGACGTTACGATAAACGGCACAACATTTTCCAACGTGGGAATACGTCCCAAGGGAAATAACAGTTTACAGATGGTAAGTTCTTCTGACAGCGACAGATACAGCTTCAAAATAAAATTTGACGAATATATTCCCGATCAGACCTGTTACGGGCTTGATATGCTCATTCTCAACAACATGATAGGCGACGCAACATATATGAAAGAATATGTTACATTTGACATGATGAAGTCGCTGGGCATAAACACGCCCTATTACGGATATTCCGACATTTCCGTAAACGGCGAAAAATGGGGGCTTTACTTTACCCTTGAAGCATATAACGACAGCTACGAACAGCGCGTTTCGGGAGATGAAAGCGGAGTCCTTTACAACGTCAAGACCGTAGGCGGCGCAGCAGGACGAGGAGAAAACATGGGAAACGGAGAAAATTCCGAAAATACCGATCTTCCGCAGGAAAATTTTGAAGGCTTTAAAAACTTTGAAAATTTTGAGGGCTTTGACGGTTCGGAAAGGCCCCAATTCCCCGATATGGAGAATTTTGATGATCCCGAGCCTTCGCAGACGCCCGATGCGGAAGATCCCGAAAGTTCCGAACTCCCCGCATTTTCGGACAGTGAAAGCAGTTTCGGACGTGGCATGAGAAATTTCCGCAGTGAAAACGGCGAAGGCGAAAACTTCGGGCGCGGCGGCGGAATGGGCGCGGGAAACAGCGGCGGAAGTCTTGTTTATACCAATGATGAGCCTTCAAGTTATCCGTCGATATTTGAAAATGTTGTGGGCGGCGGCACGGACAAAACCGACTATGCAAAAGTTATCTCCGCATTGAAAGCCCTTAACAGCGGCGAAAATATCGAGGAATATTTTGATGTTGACGAGATACTTCGCTATCTTGCGGTGCATACGTTTGTGGTGAACCTTGACAGTTACTCCTCTGAAATGGCGCAGAATTATTATATTTATGAGCATGACGGCGTTCTGCAGATCCTGCCTTGGGACTACAATTACGCGTGGGGAGCGTTTCAGGGCGGCAGTGCTTCGGGAACGGTAAACTTCCCTATCGACACGCCTGTAAGCGGCGTTGAAATGTACGAACGCCCGCTTATTTCCAAACTTTTTGAAAATGAAGAATATCTTTCCCGTTATCACGAGTATCTTCTTATGCTTGTAAAAGAATATTTTACTGACGGCGGTTTCAACGGGCTTATCGATGAACTTGACGCGCTTATCGGCGAATATGTGCAGTCAGATCCTACGGCGTTTTTCACATACGATGAATACAAAACGGCGCTTGAACAGTTCAAGCTCATAGGAAAACTCCGCGCCGAAAGCGTTGCGGGACAGATAAGCGGCAGCGTTCCGAGCACTTCGGACGGACAAGCGCAGGAACAGGATAAACTCATCGACTCATCGGAAGTCAGCATGAACGCTCTCGGTTCCGGCGGCGGCGGAGCAATTGGCGGAAATACGGATATGCAGAACGGCAAAGGTCGATCCATGGGCTTTGGCAATTTCGGCAGAGGAAATAATTTCTCCGAGGATAACGATCCTCCGAACAGCGAAAATATCCCCGAGAACAACGAAGGTGAAACTCCCACAGCACCGTCCGCTCCCGATGGAAATTTCCCGCAGTTTGGCGGAGAGCCGCCCGAAATGCCGCAGGGCGGGAATTTCCCCGATATGCGCGGCGGACAATTTGCACCAAAAAATGCAAAAACTATTGACAACGAGCAAAATGTATGATATAATCCGGTTAAACGCAGTTCATTTGTACCCTCCTGCGAATTAAAACCGGGACTTACATCGGGTGTGGAGTCTCTTCACACCCGTTTTTGATTTTGGAGATGAAATTTTATCATGTATACATTAAAAACGGAAGCAGCTTTTGACAGCGCGCATTTTCTTTCGGGCTACAGCGGAAAATGCAGTTCCCTTCACGGACACCGTTGGATCATATCGGCGGAAATAAGTTCCCCGAAACTTCACGAAAGCGGTCAGCTCCGCGGAATGGTAACTGATTTCGGGGATATAAAAAAAGATCTGAAAACGCTTGCGGACAGCTTCGATCATGCGTTCATCTACGAAAAAAATTCACTGAAAAAAGAAACGGTCTCCGCACTGAAAAGTGAAAATTTCCATTTGATCGAAGTGGATTTCCGTCCCACTGCGGAAAATTTTGCGGAATATTTTTACGATCGTCTTTCCGAAATGGGATATGCCGTTAAATGCGTTACCGTTTATGAAACGCCGAATAACTGCGCAAGCTGTACAAAGGAATGAATTTTATGCACGAATATAATATTGCCGAAACTTTTTCAAGCATAAACGGCGAAGGGACAAAAGCAGGGCAGCTTGCATTTTTTATAAGGTTTACGGGCTGCAATTTAAATTGTTCCTATTGCGACACAAAGTGGGCAAATGAAAAAAATGCGGCTTTTATCCCGATGACCGCCGAAAAAATTCTCGGAGCCGCAAAAAATTCGGGAATTAAAAATATTACAGTTACAGGCGGAGAACCGCTTATACAAAAAGAGATAATCCCGCTTTTGAAATTATTGTGCGAAAATAATTTCAATGTTGAGATCGAAACAAACGGCGCGGCGGATATTTCCGAAGCGGCAAAAATTTCCCCCGTTCGCCCCGCAATTACTCTTGACTATAAATTGCCGTCAAGCGGAATGGAAAGATCCATGCGTATGGAAAATTATAAATTTCTCGAAAAAAAAGATACCGTAAAATTTGTTGCGGGAAATATTTCCGATCTTGAAAAAGCTTCTGAAATAATTTCGGAATACGATCTTACGAAAAAATGTCACGTTTATTTAAGTCCCGTGTTCGGGAAAATAATTCCCGAAGAAATGGTAAATTTTATGCTTGAAAAAAATCTGAACGGAGTAAATTTGCAATTGCAGTTACATAAAATAATATGGGATCCGAATAAAAGAGGTGTGTAAAATTGGATAAAATAAATTATGCTGAGATCGAAAAACACATCAGAGGGATATTGATCGCTTTAGGCGACGATCCTGACCGTGAGGGCTTGCGGGAAACTCCCGCAAGGGTCGCAAAAATGTACGGTGAAGTTTTCGAGGGCATGAACTACACCAACGCAGAGATCGCGGAAATGTTCAATAAATCTTTTGAGGACGGCATTTCTCACGGAAAAGATGATATCGTTATTGTAAAGGATATAGATGTTTTTTCATATTGTGAACATCATCTTGCGCTGATGTATGATATGAAAGTTACCGCCGCGTATATTCCGAAAGGAAAAGTTCTGGGACTTTCAAAGATCGCGCGTATTGCGGACATGGCGGCAAAGCGTTTACAGCTCCAAGAACGTTTGGGAGCGGATATTGCGGAAATAATCGGGCTTGCTTCAGGGTCGGAAGATGTGGCGGTATTTATTGAAGCGTATCACAGCTGCATGACTGCGCGCGGCATAAAAAGATCATCTGCAAAGACGGTCACTTCCACGCTGAGAGGGCGTTTTGAAACGGACAGCGATCTGCGTGATAAATTATATTTTCAGATCAAATAAATAATTTTTTATTTTAATTTTTCAATTGTATTTTATTTTTTTAATTATAATTACGCAAAAAATTACTTATTTATCTCAAATCTCAACTCTTAGCTCTCAACTCTTTTAAAGTGAGGTTTTAATTATGAAAGCACTTGTTTTATTCAGCGGCGGAGTGGACAGTTCCACCTGCCTTGCAATGGCAGTAAAAAAATACGGCGCGGAAAATGTTACCGCTCTTTCTATATTTTACGGTCAGAAACATGATAAGGAAATTTCCGCCGCAGATGCCGTTGCGGGATTCTATAAGACCGAACATATAAAACTCGATCTGAGCCTGATTTTCGATCTCAGCGACTGTTCGCTGCTTTCCCGCTCGGATACGGATATCCCGCACGAAAGCTACGCCGAACAGCTTGAAAAAACAAACGGCGCGCCTGTCTCAACTTACGTTCCGTTCCGTAACGGATTGTTTATTTCCGCAGCGGCAAGCGTTGCGATCTCCAAAGGCTGCGGGATAATTTTCTACGGCGCACACGCGGACGACGCCGCGGGAAATGCTTATCCCGACTGTTCGGCAGAATTCAATAACGCAATGAATACCGCAGTTTGGCTCGGAAGCGGAAAACAAGTTAAAATAGAAGCCCCCTTCGTCGGCATGACAAAAGCACAGGTCGTTAAAACAGGTCTGGAACTCGGCGTTCCGTATGAACTCACATGGAGCTGCTATGAAGGCGGAGAAAGACCCTGCGGCACCTGCGGCACCTGCCGCGACAGGATCGCCGCTTTTGAAGCGAACGGTGTACAGGATCCGCTGAAATATTAAAGGAGTCTGATCTTATGCAGGACGGTGTTAAATTGCTGATGTCCGATCTCGGTATGGGAACAGCAAAAAATATTCCCGAAGATTTTTTGCCTTTGATACAAAGCATTTTAAATTATCTTGAAATTCCCGAAAAAAATTTGAAAATAAAATTATTCAAGGAATGTTATTTCACAAATGCAGCTATCGAAGATATTTCAAAAAGATATCTTATTGCACAAAAATATATAAAAAAGGTCAAAAAAGAAATTTGTGAGCAAATAAAGATATCCGAGCAATTTATCAAATATAATTCCGCAAAACAGGAAAAAGATAATATCAAAGGTTATACTCTCGGATTTAACGACGGTTACGGCATCGGGCATCAGGACGCTTATTCCGACGGTTACGAAACAGGTCTGAAAGAAGGCTACAGCGCGGGATATGCAGACGGTCTGCAGGCGGCTTCACAATGTAATTTCGATCTGGAAAAAATTATTTCGGAAAATGTTTTTTTCAATGATCCGGATGAAGATGAACGGGAGATCCCTTCCGTTCCCATAGAAGAAGCAGGCTTTTCGTCAAGGCTTTATAATACTTTGCAAAACGCAGGCTACGGCAATATAAAAGAGATCATTGCCGCAGGCTCGGAAAAAATAAAAAATATACACGGTCTCGGCAGAAAAAGCTATACGGAGCTTGCAGATATACTTGTCATAAAATATGACGAGGATCCCGAAAACTGGCAGCTTTGAGATCAAGATAATTAAAAGGAGAAATTATTTATGTCAGGAAGAACAGAACAGGAAACAGCGGGGATAACATTGTTAGGGAACCGGAAAACAAAATATCCCGATGATTATGCTCCCGAAGTCCTCGAAACTTTCGTAAATAAACATCAGGATAACGATTATTTCGTAAAATTCAACTGTCCCGAATTTACGAGTCTTTGCCCGATAACAGGTCAGCCTGATTTTGCCGCAATTTATATTTCATACGTTCCCGATGTAAAAATGGTGGAAAGCAAATCTCTTAAACTTTATCTTTACAGTTTCAGGAACCACGGGGATTTCCACGAGGACTGCGTAAATATTATCATGAAGGATCTTATAAAATTAATGGATCCGAAATATATCGAAGTCTGGGGGAAATTTACCCCACGCGGCGGGATCTCCATCGACCCGTACTGCAATTACGGAAAAAAAGGCACAATGTGGGAAAAAGTTGCCGTTGAACGCCTTGTGCATCACGACCTTTATCCCGAAAAAATAGATAACAGATGAGCGAAATGTTATTGACAAAATCGGTCAAAAGGTTTATACTTTAATCAGTTCAATAAAACCACCGTCATAAGGAGGCTCACCGAAATGATAATGAAATTAAACAAAAACTGGAGCATATACCGCGTCGGCGGAAATGAAAGCTTGTCCGCCGATCTCCCCGTTTCCGTCTACAGCGTTCTTATGAAAAATAAAAAGATCCCCGATCCGTATTACGGCGAAAATCAGTACGGCGCTCTGGAGATCTCGGGATCGGATCATGTTTTTGAGCATAGATTTGAAGTCGATGAAAGCCTTGCCGCATATGAAAAATTCCTTCTCAGGTTCAACGGCGTGGATACGCTTTCCGATGTGTATTTCAACGGCGAACTTATCGGCTCAACGGAAAATATGCACCGCATATATGAGTTCGATGTTACTGATAAGATCAAATCAGGCACCAACAGCGTTATACTGAAAATATTCTCACCGTTAAGATATATCGCCGAAAAACAAGAACAGGATCCGCTCTGGGGCGTAAATTCAACTTTGCCCGGTTTCCCGCATATACGGAAAGCGCATTATATGTTCGGCTGGGACTGGGGACCCGCTCTTCCGGATATGGGCATATGGCGTGATGTCGAACTTGTATGCATCAAAGGCGCAAGGATCGACTCGATATATGTGACCCAACACCATTACGGCGGAAATGTACGCCTTAATTTTGAAACAAAACTTTCGGATATATCTTCCGATGATCTGAAGCTGGATATAAATATAACTTCCCCTAACGGCGATGATGCGCTTATGTCTGTGAAATGCAGCGGAGATACCGTTTCCAATGAATGTATGATAACTTCGCCCATGCTCTGGAACGTGCGCGGACACGGAAAGCAGAACCTTTATATGATAAAAGTCATGCTCTACAGCAAAGGCGAACCCGTGGATATCAAAGAATTCAATGTAGGTCTAAGAACTATAGAAGTCAGCCGCCTGCCCGACCGCGACGGTTCGGAATTCTGCTTCAAAGTAAACGGTACAAAAATTTTCGCGATGGGCGCAAACTATATCCCCGAGGACAATATCCTGCCGAACCGTTCCCTCGAACGCACAAAACAGCTTCTCGAAAGCTGCGCGTCGGCAAATTATAATATGATCCGCGTCTGGGGAGGAGGTTTCTATCCCGACGATTGGTTCTATGATATCTGCGACAGGCTCGGACTTCTCGTATGGCAGGATCTTGCTTTCGCCTGCGCGGTATACAACGCGGATACCGACTTTTCAAAAAATATCCGTCAGGAATTCATCGACAACGTAAAACGCCTGCGGAACCACGCTTCTCTTGCCATGTGGTGCGGAAATAACGAAATAGAATCCGCAATAATGTATTGGGGGATCCCCGTCACGGACAAACAGAAAGACAGCTATTTAAGGATATTTGAAAAATTAGCCCCTAATGTCATAAAACATTATGACCCTCAAAGATATTACCACCCGTCGTCTCCGTCATCGGGCGGAGGATTTTCCGACCCGAGTTCAGAAAATAAAGGCGATACTCACTATTGGGCGGTATGGCATAATTTCCGCCCGCTCTCTGATTTCAGGAATTACAAATTCCGCTTCTGCTCCGAGTTCGGGTTTGAATCGCTGCCAAGCATAAAGTCCATACGCAGCTTTGCGTCAAAAGACGATCTTAACCTTATGTCTCCCGTTATGGAAGCACATCATAAATGCGAAGCGGGAAATGAAAAGCTCCTTTATTACCTTGCTCAGACGGTGCATTATCCGTATTCTTTTGAAAACCTTATTTATGCCACTCAATTAGTTCAGGCGGAAGCCCTGCGAATATGCGTTGAACACCTTCGCCGCAACAGAGGCAGGTGCATGGGCGCGCTGTACTGGCAGGTAAACGACAGCAACCCCACCATATCATGGTCGTCCATAGACTATTTCGGACGCTGGAAAGCCTTGCACTACTACGCAAAAAGATTTTATGCGCCGATATTGTGTTCTGTCGATGACAGCGATAAGGAAAAGATCATTGTGAATGTATCCAACGAGACCGATGAAGAATTTGTCGGCAGCATACGATGGAGAGTACGCAAAAATGATACTACCGTTATCGCTCACGGTTCGGTGGATATCACCGTTCCGCCGATGACAGCGGAAGACCTTATCGAACTTACTCCGGAACTCACAAAACTCGATCCCAACGATAAGGAGCTTTGCAGGAACCATTACATAGAATATTCCCTTGTACGCAGCAACACGGTGATATCAGGAGGAACTTGTATGCTCGTAAAGCCGAAGGAATTCCGTTTTCTCGAACCGGAAATAACGGTAAAAGCGGATCTGCTCGGAGATCTGTACAGATTTTCGGTAACGAGCAAAAATTTTGCAAAAGGAGTTTTCCTTGATATTGACGAATTTGAATGTCCGTTCAAGGATAACTGGTTCGATCTGCACGGTCAGATACATTCCATACTTGTGAACAGATCTGCTGTTCCCGCGAATTTTACGGCAAGCGATCTTGAAAAGAAGATCACCGTAAAAAGCTATTACGATCTTGTGAAAGGTGAATGATAATGGATCATAAACAGGAATTTATCGACATTTATAAATCCAACATCACGAGAGACGGCGCAGACGCTATGCTTGAATATCTGCTGTCGGACAAAAGCGATTTTTTTACCGCTCCGGCAAGTACGCGCTTCCACGGCGCGCACGAAGGCGGGCTCCTCGAACACAGCCTTAACGTTTATTATTGCCTTAAAGACTATCTTTCCCGTGAGCGGGCAAAAACAGTCTATAAAATGAATTATTCCGATGAATCGGTAGCGGTCTCCGCGCTGCTGCATGACGTATGCAAGATCAATTTCTATAAGACAGACTACCGTAATGCAAAAAACGATCAGGGAGTATGGGAGAAAGTCCCCTATTATGCGATAGATGATAAACTTCCTTACGGACACGGTGAAAAATCGGTATACATAATAACAGGCTTCATGAAGCTGACCCGTGAAGAAGCGTTTGCAATAAGATATCATATGGGATTTTCTTCAACGGAGGACAAAAATCAGGTCGGCAGAGCACTGGAAATGTTCCCATTGGCGTTTGCACTCAGCACCGCCGATATGGAAGCGTCATATTTTCTGGAATAATAATAATAATAATTTACCTTACGGCGGCACAGCAGTGCCGCCGAATATTTTTATGAAAAACAAGGAGCCTCGATTTGAAAATTTTTATCATATATTTTATTATCATAAGCATAATATCCTGCGCCGTCACGATATCCGACAAACACAGAGCAAAGCACGGCATTTGGAGAATTCCCGAAAAAACATTGTTCCTGCTTGCACTTGCGGGAGGTTCTGCGGCAATGTACATAACTATGCTCATCATAAGGCATAAGACTAAGCATATGCGTTTCATGCTCGGTCTGCCGTTTATATTTGCGGTACAAGCGGCTGCGTTAATGCTTGCGACACAAAAAATTAATTGAAATCACTTGATATCGATGCGGTAAAGTGATATTATTCAAAAGGTCAAAATCCTAATGCAATTTTAATGAAAGGAAGTTCATTATGAAAAAAAGTAAAATAGTATCATTTCTGACCGCTGCGGCACTTTCTCTTGCAGCTCTCACATCATGTTCGGGCGGAGATGCTGCGGATAACGGTGCAGACAACGGCAGTGCTTCTGCTGACAGCTTTAAAGTCGGCATAATCCAGTACGGAAGTCACCCTTCACTGGATAACTGTGACCAAGGTATCGAAGAAGCTCTCAAAGCGTCCGATATTGCCGATAAACTCGATATCGACCATCAGGACGGCAATATGGACAGCGCGACTTGCGACTCCATCGCCAAGAATATGGCTGCAAAGGAATATGACATAATCTTTGCCATCGCAACACCTGCGGCTATATCCGCATATGCCGCTGCGGCAAACACCGATATACCCGTTGTTTTCTGCGCTGTTTCGGATCCTGTTGCGGCAGGTCTGGTAGACGATGTGACAGCTCCCGGCGGAAACTGCACAGGTACTGCGGATATGCTTGACTTTGACGCACAGACAGATCTTATCATGGCTCTCCAGCCCGATGTTAAGAAGATAGGCGTTCTTTATACAACAAGTGAAGCAAATTCCGTTTCTCACCTTGCAACTCTTAAAGAGATCGCCGAGCCTAAGGGGCTTGAGATCGTTGAGCAAGGCGTTCAGGGCGCTGCAGATATCCCTCAGGCAGCAGCAACACTTTGCCCTCAGGTAGACTGCATAAACAACTTCACCGATAACAACGTTGTAAACAACCTTTCCGTACTTCTTGAACAGGCAAATGCCGCAAATATCCCCGTTTACGGCTCGGAAGTTGAGCAGGTCGCAAACGGCTGCATTGCTTCAATGAGCATAGATTATGTTGCACTGGGAAAAGCAACAGGCGACATCGGCATACGCATACTCAAAGGTGAAAAAGCAGGCGATATCCCCGTACAGCAGATCTACGACTGCACTCCCGTTGTAAATACAGACGTACTTTCACAGTTTGGCATAACACTTCCCGACGCATACACAGATGCAGAAAAAGTAACGACAAACGCAAGCAACGAATAATAATTACAATCCACGAATATCAGAACCCCCGTGCCATAAGCGCGGGGGTTCTGACTGTCAAAAAACTAAAAACAGGCGCGGACAAACTAAAAAAATGAAAAACAAAACCTTGCCCGAAAAGCTGATCGAGCTGAGCTCAGCTCGCGGGGTCGAGGGGCGGAGCCCTCGTCGCCGTCCGCAGACGGCGAAATCCCCTAATGCCTTTAGGAGCTCCGCAGGGGGTGAATTGCTGTCGCAGACAGCAAGAGGGGGAAGCCCTGCGATAGAGGGCTTCCCCCTTGAACTAACAAATTTTTTCAAATTTTCCCTTGTCAAACAACCCGGTGAGTTGTTTGACAACGAACTATGTTATATTTTTGTAAATAATTTTTCTACAGACTGAACCCCGCGCCATAAGCGCGCCTATTTTTGTTTAGAAACAACGCTCACCCCAAACACGGCTCATCGGAAAGAAATATCTCTTCCGAAAATTTTCCTTCCGTTTCAAAAACGATAATCTCGTTTTTTCCCGAATTTATGAGCGGAGCAGGAATATACAGCCTTTTTTGCGGTCCTATCTCCCAGAAACGCCCGAGGTTGAAACCGTTTATAAATACACAGCCTTTCCCGAAACCGTCAAGTTCAATGAAAGTATCTCCCGCTTCATCTGCATCAAAAATAAACTTATGAAAAGCAGGAGAATTTTTATCCGCAGCATCGGAAAATTCACATTCCGAAACTTTTGCGATCTGTTCCTCATCGAGCGGCAGCGGGAAAATATCTATCCCGAAATAACGGTGATCGTTTATTTTTATCCCGCCGGAAATTCCCTTGCGCTGACTTTCAAGTCCCGTGCCGAAATTTTCCCGCCCCATGTTTTCACAAAGCAGATCTATCGTTCCGCCCTTTGAACTGCTTTTTATTTCAAATTTTTCGGAAATATTTTCCGCAAATGCCGTAAACATCTTTTCTCCGTTCAGATAGCCTTCAACTCTGTCCGCAGCGCCTTCAAGACATACCCCTTCCGCCTTTTCGTCATCACGCAAATTTACACGGTACAAAATATATCCGTAATTCTGACCGACCTCCTCCATTGTCAGCGGATATGGGGAGTGTATCGGCGAGGATATCTTTTCGATAACGGAAAACAGATCCGCTCTGCCCGAACATTTTATTTTTCCGTAATTTTTGCGTTTTATTTTTGTTGTAAGGGGAATTTCCTCAAAATCGCGGTATTTCCGTATCACATCACGGAAAGCAATATATTTATCCGTGATCTGCCCGTCCTCCGTAAGCGGCGAATCATAATCGTAGGAAGTCACATCTCCCGTTCGGCTGCCGCCGTTTCTTCCTGAAGTGAAACCGAAATTCGTTCCGCCTTCAAACATATAGAAATTCATATTGCCGAGCTGCAAAAGAGTATCAAGCTCTTCTGCGGCTTTTTTCGTATCGGAAGTATGGTGTTCCTCGCCCCATGCGTCGAACCAGCCGTCCCAGAATTCCATGCACATAAGCGGCTTATCGTTCCCGATATATTTTTTCATCTGCGAAAACTGCCATTCCGCGCTCGAACCGAAGTTCCCCGTGGGAAGTGCGCCGCTTACCAAGCCTGACCTGAACACCGCTTCGCTCCAAGGACCGTCCGATGTTACAAACGGAACGTTTATGCCGTATCCTCTCATCGTATCCCGCAAAAATTCAAGATAAGCGGTATCGTTGCCGTAATATCCATACTCATTCTCTATCTGGATAAGAATAATTTTCCCGCCGTTCGTTATCTGGTACGGCGCAAGTTTGGGCATAAGCACGCTGTAATAGTCCTTTACCGCGTCAAGATAAGGCTTATAGCTGCATCTCAAGCGCATATCCCTGTCTTTCAGCAGCCATGCGGGAAGTCCGCCGAACTCCCATTCCGCGCAGATATACGGCGACGGACGTATGATAATGTACAGACCGAGTTCCGAAGCGGTCTCAATAAATCTGACGATATCCCTCATGCCGTCCCAAAGGAACTTTCCCTTATAAGGCTCGTGGAAATTCCAAGGTATGTATGTTTCAACGGTGTTGCAGCCCATATTGACGAGTTTTTCCAGTCTGTCTCTCCAATATTCCGGCACTGTCCTGAAATAATGGAACGAACCGGAAATTATCCGGAAATGTTTTCCGTCAAGATAAAATTTTTCTTTTACTTCAAACATGGCAATTTCTCCTTCCGCAGATATCGGTTTATTACAATTATAATACATTGGAAAAATTTTGTCAACGCCGTTCGGAGAATATCTGTATATTATTTCTAACAAATGTAAATAAAAGGATAATTTTAAATTTTTATTGAAAAAACTATTGTAATTTTTGCGAATGTGTTATATAATAAGTATGTGTATTTTCTTGAAGAGAGGAGATGTTCCGTGAATTCGGAACGCTGTTTCTTAAAATGAACATATTGATAATAGGCTGCGGCAAAGTAGGTTCTACCCTCTGCAACAGACTGTCAGCCCAAGGTAACGATGTCTCTGTCATCAGCGGCGATCGAAGCGAATTCAATGACCTTTCACCTGACTTTTCAGGCTACACTACCCTCGGAGTCGCTATCGATCAGGACGTTCTCAAACGCGCAGGCATCGAAAACTGCGACGCCCTCGTTGCCGTAACTTCGGACGATAACATGAACCTCATGGTCGCCCAGCTCGCTAAAGAGTTCTTCCATGTCCCAAGAATATTCGCAAGAGTGAACGACCCGCGCAAAAATGAAGTCTTTAAAGAGTTCGGTCTGGAAACTATCTGCCCTACGAACCTTACCGTTTCAACGCTTTGTACGGCTTTGATGGCGGAAGGATCCAGCAGCATAAGCGTCGGGAACCATAATATCCTGATGTATGAAGTGGACGTACCGAAAGATCTCATCGGAAAACGCGTCAGCGAGATCGATTTTGAAGACGGTGAAGTGCTTGTTGCCGTTGAACATATCGACAATACCGTCAGCAGAATGTTTCTTACAAACTATGAGATCATCAAGGGCGACAGATTGATCATCGCTAAATTTGCAGATTAACAAAATTATCGTTAGGAGCGTAATTTATTGAAAGTTACAATTATCGGAGGCGGAAAGGTCGGATATTACCTCGTCCGTACATTGATCGAACACGGTCATGAACCATTGGTCATCGAAATAGACGAAGACGTTTGCAAACATATCGCCAATGAAATGGATATCCCCATAATATGCGGCGATGCCACAAGACTTGAAGTGCTCGAAAGCGCAAAGCTTGAAAATTCCAGCGCATTTGTAAGCGTAACAGGCTCGGACGAAACTAACCTTATCGCCTGTCAGCTCGCAAAGAAAAAATTCGGAGTACAAAAAACCGTTGCCAAATCCAATAACCCCAAAAATGTTGCGGCTATGCAGGCTCTCGGGATAGATAACGTCATAAACAGCACAAACAGTATCGCTTCACTCATCGAGCGCGAAGTAGATACTTCAAGGATAAAGCAGCTTCTCTCCCTTAACAGAGGGGAAGTCACGCTCTTTGAAGTCCAGCTGCCCGAAAACTATGTTTATGACGGAAAAATGCTCATGGATATCAAGCTGCCGATACTGTTCAACATCGTATCTATAACCCGCAACGGCTGCATGATAATCCCCCGCGGTCAGTCAATGCTGAAAAGCGGCGATAAACTGCTTGTGATATCGGAAACAGATGTGGCTAAAGAACTCAAATCCGTCCTTAAAATAAAAGATCAGTAAAGCTGAAATTTTATGCTTTACCTGCTTCAGTCAGCAATTTTGCTGCAAACGAATTCATTCGTTTTACGAATTTGTTCGTTTTAAACATACGAAGAAAGGAGAGGCTTGCTTCGCAAGCACGATCATAATTATGGCAAAACGAGGAAGACCAAGAAAATACCCTGTGGAAAATGTTGAGAATATCGTAAACGATCTGCCGGCTGACGAAGTAAAAGTCGATATCAGCGGTCCTGCCGTGAAAAAAAGTTCACCTGCGGAAAAGAAAAGATCTTCCGCTGCGGCAAAACATTCAAAAAGTTCAAAAACGTCTCCGCCTAAAAATAATAAGCCCAAACTCCGCGCTCAGGAGGAAAATGAGATATTTGCTCTTGATATCGGAACAAGAAATGTTGTGGGGATCATCGGCAGTATGTCCGACGGGAATTTCTGCGCGGATCATGCGGTGTCCGTTCCCCATAAACATCGTGCAATGATAGACGGTCAGATCGAAGATATCCCCGAAGTTGCAAGGATCGCGGGCATCGTCAAGGACAAACTCGAAGAGATCTCGGGCATAAAACTTTCAAGAGTAGCTATCGCAGCGGCAGGACGCGCGTTAAAGACCCGCAGGACACAGCTTACCTTCGATGTGGAAGATAAGGATACCATAAGCGAGGACGATGTAAAATCCTTTGAACTTGAATGTGCCTTAAAAGCGCAGGACGAACTTGACGCGGAAACAGGAGAATTATCATATTCCTTTTACTGCGTAGGTCATACCGTTGTAAGATATCTTCTGGATGATTATCAGATACGTTCTCTTATAGGTCATAAAGGGAAAAAAGCTTCCGTTGAACTTATCGCTGCATTCCTGCCGGGAACAGTAGTTGAAAGCCTTTATGCCGTTACCGATATGATAGGACTTGAAGTCGCAAGCCTTACCCTCGAACCTATCGCCGCAATGAATGTTATTATCCCGCCTGATGTGCGATTGATAAATATTGCTCTGGTCGATATAGGAGCAGGTACGTCGGATATCGCCATTTCACAAAGCGGCAGCATAGTTGCATATGCAATGTCAACGGTTGCGGGCGATGAAATAACGGAAGAGATCATCAAAAAATATATAGTTGATTTCCCCACTGCGGAGGAAATGAAACTCAGCAGCGGCGAACACAGCATCACTTATAAAGATATCCTCGGATTTGAACATACTATCGACCCGGAAGAATTCTTTGACAGCCTTTCACCTGCCGTTGAACTCCTTGCGGCGGATATTTCCAAGAATATCATTGACGCAAACGGTCAGCCGCCTGCGGCGGTGTTCCTTGTAGGCGGAGGAAGTCTCATACCGGGACTTGCGAAGATCGTTTCCGAAAAACTCGGCATACCCGACACAAGAGTTGCCGTCGGCGGAAAAGATGCAATGAAGAACATTTCACTTGGAAAGAACAAGATCGCAGGACCTGAATATGTTACTCCCGTGGGTATCGGCATAACCGCCGCACAAAGCGGAGGATATGATTTTTCGGTAGTATCGCTGAACGGAAAAAAAGTCCGTATATTTGATACAAGATCCGTTCGCATACTCGATCTGCTCATGGCGGAAGGTTTCAGATCCTCACAGATAATAGGTCATACCGGAAGGAGCGTAAGCTTTACGCTTAACGGCGAAAAACAGTTCATGAAAGGCGAACCCGCCACCGCTTCGGAAGTTATCGTCAACGGCGAAACAGCTTCCATCGAACGTCAGGTAAAACAAGGCGACGTTATAGAGTTCCGACCTGCCGAAAGCGGGAAAAATGCAGACGTGAAGATCTCGGATATTGCAGGAGACATTACGTCAAAATATGTTTATATAGACGGCGCAGACTATCCTTTCGGAGTGATCGTCTCGGTGAACGACAGGCGCGTTACCGCCGACTATCAGATACAGAACCATGACAGCGTGACCGTTTCGGAAATAGAAACTCTCGGAGAATTAATGGAAACTCTCCCCTTTGATACGTCTCATCTTGATTTCTATAAATCGGGAAAACTTCTTCCCATAGACTATCTGCTGCGGGAAAATGACGATATCGTTACCGAGGACAAACCCGATGGAAGTACGATACGCAATGAAGGCGCACTTGCGAAAGCCGCCTCCGAACAGAAGCCCGCTTCGGGCATACCCGTTTCTGAAATAGTCCCCTCGCCTGCCGAGGAAAGCGAAACGGAAGAAGCAACGGAAAGCGCCGAAGAAAATGATGCTCCGAAAGCCGAAAATAACGTTACGGAAGAAAATGAAGTTCCCGTTCGTAATGATTTCAGGATAATACTCAACGGCAAAAGCACCGTTCTTGAACCGCGCCCGAACGATCTTCCCCATGAATTCATAGAACTTATGGCAATTGCTGATATTGACCTTGACAATCCTCCGAAGAGCGGAGATATGATACTTACTCTCAACGGCAAAGAAGCAAGCTTCATGGATATTCTTCATGACGGAGATACGGCTGTTGTGCGTTGGGCAGAAGAATGATCTTTTGAACAAAAGCAAAAAAAGATATGCATGGCGTTACCGTGCATATCTCAAAAGAATAGTATAGTTCGTTGTCAAACAACTCACAGGGTTGTTTGACAAGGCAGAATTTGAAAATAATTCTTTAGTTTAAGGGGGAAGCCCTCTATCGCAGGGCTTCCCCCTCTTGCTGTCTGCGACAGCAATTCACCCCCTGCGGAGCTCCTAAAGGCATTAGGGGATTTCGCGCTCTGCGGAGCGCGACCAAAGGCTCTGCCTTTGGAAACCGCGAGCTGGGCTCAGCTCGACCAGCTTTTCGGGCAAAGTTTTGTTTTTCGTTTTTTAGTTTGTCCGCGCCTAATCTTAGTTTTTCTTTTGTTTTACTTATTTTTCTTTAACAGAATGTTTTGCGGCAATGGCATGATATTCTTCCTTATGCTTCTCATAATATTCTTTCAGATGCTGCGAAAGCGGAACGGAAGAATACATTGACAAAAGAAACCGCATTTTTTCTTTGCGTTCTTCTTTCTGACCGCGGATATGTTCTTTCAGCTCCTCATAACGCATAACGATATCGTTTTCCTTTGAGAAGCTGCGGACTTTTGCAACGATATTTGTTGAAAAAGCAACATCTATCACCAATATCCCATAGAAAAATCCCACACAGAATGAGAATGCAAGATTTTTCGAGAACCAATCCAACGCGTCAAGTATGTGCGGATGTATCCCGAAGTAATATACCGCGCTTAGAACTGCCCAGAAAAACGAAAATTTCGGACAGATTATCCCGCCTATATTCCCCCATTCATTGCTGTAATCCCAAAGTTTGATCTTCATATGTTTTATAAAGATTATCCCCGCGATATATTCAACAGCGGTTATGCATAAAGCCATTGCAATAAAAAGGACAATTTTCCGCAATGCATCTGACTCTATCGGCAAAACGTTTTCCAGTCCTGCCATGAAATACAGCAAGCAAAGACTGAACCCGTAAAGCGGCAGACAAGGCCCTGCAAGAAATCCGGGATTTATCCATTTTTTTGCGGAAAAAAATCTCCTGAAAACCACTTCCAGACACCAGCCCAAAAGACTTCCTATAAAAAACAGGAACGCGGCTATAAGAAATGTTGACATAAATATCCCCTCGTTTTTATACTTTTCCATTTTTCAGAAACACGTTCTCACGGATCACAGTTTGCGATCTCATGAGAACGTGTTCACTTTATTATTTTTTATTAAACAATTACTTGGTAAAATATTTTACCGCATTGTTGTAGCATATATCCTTTACGACTTGACCGACAAATTCAACGTCATTAGGATATTCCCCTTCTTCGATAAGCGTTCCGAGCATATTGCAAAGTATTCTTCTGAAATATTCATGGCGCGTATATGAAAGGAAACTTCTGCTGTCTGTGAGCATTCCCACAAATTTTGAAAGCAGTCCCAACTGTGACAGTGCGGTAAGCTGACGTTCCATACCGTCTTTCTGGTCATTGAACCACCAAGCAGAGCCAAACTGCATTTTTCCCACTATACCGCCTTGCTGGAAGCAGTTCATAATAGTTGCCAGCACTTCATTATCACGGGGATTAAGGCAGTAAAGTATAGTTTTCGGCAGTTCGTCCGTACTGTCAAGAGTATCAAGGAGCATCGAAAGCTTCTTTGCAAAAGTCTGATCTTCTATTGCATCATATCCGGTATCAGGACCGAGCAGACTCATATATCTGCGGGAATTGTTCCGCAGCGCGCCGATATGGTACTGCTGTACCCAATGTAACCGCGCATACTGCTTTCCGAGATGGACCAGAACATAACCTTTATACTGTTCTATTTCCGCAGGTGTAAGATCGTCGCCGTTAAGAGCCTTCTTGACGATCTTGTCAACTTGCTCCCTGTCCGCAGGCATGAACATCACCACGTCCAGCGCATGATCCGAGCAAACGCAGCCTACGCTGTCAAAATATTCGATCCGCTTTGTGAGTGCTTCGCAAAGGCTGTCGATACCGTCTATCCTTACGTCCGCCGCGTCTGCAAGTTTAGCGATATACGGAACATAAGTGGGCAGTTCTATATTTATAGCCTTATCCGGACGGAACGCAGGCGCAACTTCAACATCAAAAGAACTGTCCTCTTTCAGCAGCTTATGGAAATGCAGATCATCTATCGGATCGTCTGTTGTAAAAAGCTTCTTGACATTACTCATGGAAATGAGTTTTCTCGCAGTAAGTGTCCCCAGCTTTTCGTTGCACTTATTGAATATATCCTCTGCTGTTTTCGGCGAAAGGATATCATTTATCCCGAAATAGCGTCTGAGTTCCATATGCGTCCAGTGGAATATCGGGTTGCCGATAGCGTAAGGCATTACCTCGGCATACTTCATAAATTTCTCGAAATCGCTCTTATCGCCTGTGATATAACTTTCGTCAATGCCCATTTCGCGCATAAGACGCCATTTATAATGATCTCCGCCAAGCCAGCACTCTGTGATCGAACTGAATTTCTTATCGTTATAGATCTCTTCGATGCTCAGATGACAATGGAAATCGAATATCGGCATATCTTTTGCGTAATTATCAAAAAGTGTCTGTGCAGTCTGATTTTTAAGAACAAAGTCCTTATCCATAAAATTTTTCATAGCTTACTCCTTCGGATCAAAGTGTGACACCGGTCTTGAAGATCGCGATATCACGGGAATTATAACGTTCATTAACGGTTTGTTTTCCGTTTGCTACCTCTGTAACAAGGTCGATAAGTTCATCAAGTTTACTTTCAAATGACTCGCCTGCTGCGATCCCGCCCGCATCAAGATCTATCCAGTTGGATTTTCTTTTGGCAAGATCCGAGTTAGTTGATATCTTTACTGTTGGAACGAAACCTCCGAATGGCGTGCCGCGTCCTGTGGTAAAAAGCACCATATGGCAGCCCGCGCTTGCAAGGTTCGTTACCGCGACCATATCGTTGCCCGGACCGTTAAGCAGGTTCAGACCGTTAGCGGTAAGTTTGTCGCCGTCAAAAAGCACATCGCATACTTCGCGGGTACCTGATTTCTGAGTGCAGCCGAGGGATTTATCTTCCAAAGTGGTTATACCGCCCGCTTTATTTCCGGGAGAAGGATTTTCATACACGGGCTGATCGTGCTTTTGGTAATACTCCTTGAACCCGTTGACAAGTTTTACTATCTTGTCGAAAGTTGCTTTATCCTTTGCGCGATCCATAAGGAGCTGTTCTGCGCCGAACATTTCGGGAACTTCCGTAAGAACAGTCGTACCGCCCACCGATGCGATATAGTCTGAAAATCTTCCCACAAGCGGATTTGCGGTAATTCCCGACAGACCGTCCGAACCTCCGCATTTCAGCCCGACTTTAAGGCAGGAGATATCCTTTTCGGTGCGGCGATCGTTTTTTGCAGCTTCGTAAAGCTTTTCAAGGTGCTTTACTCCTTCCGCTATCTCATCGCCCACTTCCTGTGCAACAAGGAACTCCGTGCGGCTCTCGTCATACTCTCCAAGCGTTTCGCGGAAAACGTCCATACGGTTATTTTCACAGCCGAGCCCGAGAACAAGCACACCGCCGCAGTTCGGGTGTTTTACCATTCTCTGGAGTATCATTTTTGTTCGCTCGTGATCTTCGCCTATCTGTGAACAGCCGTAAGGGTGCGTAAAAGTGAAGCAGCCGTCTATGCCGGGAAGTTCGCCGTGCTTTTTGTTGAACGTTTCAACTATAGCCCGCGCCTGAGCGTTAACGCAGCCCACTGTGGGAATTACCCATAGTTCGTTGCGTATACCGACATCGCCGTTTTTACGCTCATAAACGTTGACTTTACGCGAGCGGAACTCGCCAGCAGGCGCGATCTCTTTTTTATTGTAGGAATATTCGAGAGTGCCTTCCAGACCTGTGGACATATTATGGCTGTGGATATGTTCGCCGCAGGAAATATCCGCTGTCGCCCTGCCTATGACTTCGCCGTACTTGATGATATTTTCGCCTTTGCTTATCGCTCTTAAAGAAAATTTATGACCTTTTTCGATATCCTCTTTAAGTGTAACGCCTTCGGCTTCTTCTCCCTTTTTCAAAGGGTAAAGCGCAACTCCCACAAGATCCTTCGGTGAAATAACAATAGTTTTCTTCATTTTCATTCTCCCAAAAATGCTTTCAAAGCAGCTCTTTCGCCGTTTTTCAGGATACCGTTTATATATCCCGCAACAAGCTCCGCGTTATTATCCACATCAAGATCCTGTTCCCAGAGAGCGGTGTTTGAAAGTGCTTTTTTGGCAATTTCCATACTATCTGAAAGTTTCCACAGTTCGTTCCAGAACTTTATATACTCCGGATCGTCCGCAAGAGCGATATCTTCGTTTCCGCGTTTTCCGCGGTAGAATACCGTCAAAGATGCAAATGAGAAAAGTATATGCTTCGGCGATCTGCCGAATTTAGCGCGGTAATCGTTGTAAGTCGGCAGCAGACGGGTCTTGAATTTTGTAGTTGAATTAAGTGCTATCGACATAAGCTCATGACGAATGAACGGGTTCATAAAACGTTCTATAACGCTTGAAGCGAACGCGTCCATTTCATCTTTCGGAAGATCTATTGTAGGTTTTATCTCATCGTTCACCAGTTCCTGAACGAATTTGCCCACATCTTCGTCCGTAACTGCTTCCCGCACTGTATCTATGCCGCTGAGATAAGCGACAGGCACCATTGCGGTATGAGAACCGTTAAGGATCTTGACTTTCCGCTGTTTATACGGAGTGATATCATCTGTAAAAATAACGTTGAGTCCCGACTTATCTGCAGGAAGTTTTTCCTGAACGAAAGGTTCTTTTTGCAGCACCCAGAGATGGAATATTTCTCCCTTGACAATGTTGTTATCCTTGAAGCCTGTCTCCCTGCATATCTCCTCAGCCGTATCGCGGGGATAGCCGGGAACTATCCTGTCAACAAGCGTATTTGTGAAATGGTTCGCGGAAGTCAGCCACTTTATAAAGCTGTCATCAAGCCCGTTGATCTTTGCAAGTTCCAGCAAAACGCGTTTCAGTTCATCACCGTTATGGTCGATAAGTTCACAAGGGATAATTGCCAGACCTTTTGACATATCGCCGTTAAAATGATCGTATCTCGCCTTGAGCAAAGCCAGAAGTTTACCGGGGAAACTCTTCGGACACACGGAAAGATCCGTGTCTGAGGTGTCGAGGGCGATCCCTGCCTCCGTTGTATTGGAAATAACTATTTCCAGCTCCTCACTTTTCGCATAAGCGAGATACTTATCATACTGTTCAAACGGGTTTATAAAATCGCGCAGAACGTCAATAATTTCTCTGCTCTGAACTTTTTCGCCCTTATCTATGCCTTCGAGACAAAGCGTATAAAGACCGTCCTGTTCAGCCAGTTCCTTTACCCTTCCCATGGGCATAGGCTGTACTACCGCAACATCGGAGTTTATAACGCCTTTGCTGTTCAGATCCTGCAGTATCCAATCCACGAAAGCCCGCAGGAAATTTCCTTCTCCGAACTGAAGTATCCTTATAGGTCTTTCGCCTGTCTTATGACTTGAGCGATCCAAATCTTTCATAGTCCTTATCACCTCAATAAATTTTTTTATTTTTACCGCAAATAAATGCGGACAAACGCTCAGAGTTTAAGTTTATCCTTTGTTTTATGATGCTTTATTTTCAACAGGCATACTATCCCTATCACCACCGACATAAGTCCTATGCCGACATTTGATATGAGCATTGCAATGCCGAGACTTTCCGCCCCGAGCTGCGGGAAAGCGTTTATCATTACCAGCATTGACGGTATCCTGAATACAAACAATCTTGAAAGGTTCACAAGCATTGAAAGTTTTGTATACCCTATGCCGTATATCAGACCGTTCACCGTTGAATTTACTGCCAGCGCAACTATGCCTATTTTTTCAAAGCCGAATATTTTTCCGATAAGTTCTGCTTTTGACGGATCGCCGTCCGCAAAATACATTGAGATCGGATCCTTGAACACCGTAAGTATGATAAAGCCTATTACCGATATTGTAAGGTTTATGAACAGCGTACACCAAAACATCTTTATCATGCGCGAATAATGTTTTGCGCTGAGATTGTAGCTTTCTATAGATGATTCCGAATCCTCCGTACAGCTTACGATATTTGTGACGCTTCCGCTGATCTGATTTGAAACTCCCAGTGCGCCCGGCGCGTCCGGACCGTAACCTATAGCAAGTCTGTTCACTATGACCTTGCCCATTGAAAAAACGAATTTTCCCAGAAACACAGGTATCGACAGCGAACAAAGCGGAAATATCAGTTCCTTTGTAAATCTGCTGTTCTTTATCGAAAAATGGAACAGGTAGTTTTTTCTTATAAGCATTACCGCCGCATAACTTGTTACCGAAATATCTGCAAACAATGTAGAAGCCGCTACCATATTTGTTCCCAATTTCAGTATAGTAACAAAAACGACCGTAAATATCAGTTTCAGCGACATCGACATAATGTTCACGAACATTATGTTCACCGTTGCGCCTCTTGCCTTTTCCAAGCCGAGGAAGATAGAGTTGAACATCGATACGCCTATCGAAACTATCTGTATCCTGAAATATCCGAGCCCGCTGACGATCATTTCGTCCGTAAGCCCCGCAATTCTGAGTATGCCTTCCGCCGTTGGTATAAGGGTGCATATCAGCACTGCCGCGAACGCAAAAAAAAGTGTTACTATAGTATTTGCCACCTGTTTTGCCTTTGGATATTCGCCGCGTCCTATGAGCCTTGAAACGATTATCGAACCGCCTGTTGCAAATCCCGAACCCAGCGCCGTGAACAGGCTCTTTATCTGCGATATCATGACCACCGAAGAAAGCGCGTCATTATCGCTTTTTGCCACAACTATCGTATCTATAACGCTGCTAAGATACGAAAATGCTCCCAACAATATCAGCGGCAGGGAAATACTCAGCACGACAGCCATCGGCTCGCCGTTCAGAATAAATTCCCTCCGCTTACGATCTTTTTCACTTACACTGTAAGTATCTGACATATTTTACACTGCTCTCAATTTGATCCGTTTTTCTGTATGTTTGTCGAAAAGATAAACGTTTTTATAAGGTATCGCAAATCCCAGATCCGTATCTACTCTCGGTGTATCATGCGGATCAACTTTAAGTATGCTCTTTACGCCGTTTATATCAATGTAAACATTGGTATTATCGCCCAGCATTTCGGTAAGTTCAACAGTTCCGCAGAACTTATAAACGTTCTCCATATTTGTGCCGTTCAGAAGCTTTATTGCTTCCGGACGGAAACCGAAAGTAACTTCCGAGCCTTCATATTTTCCCAGCACGTCCTTATCCGCAACAGCTGAAAGGTCAATATCCTTTCCGCCGATAACGATCTTTCCGTTCTTTACCGTGCCGTCAATGAAGTTCATCGGCGGTTCACCTATAAATCCCGCAACAAATATGTTTACCGGATCGAAATACAGGTCATGGGGCGTTCCTATCTGCTGGATATATCCGTCCTTCATAACGACTATCCTGTCAGCCATAGTCATAGCTTCCGTCTGGTCGTGTGTAACATAGATAGTTGTCGCGCCTGTTCTGCGGTGTATCTGTGTTATCTCGGAACGCATTGTAACTCTTTGCTTTGCGTCGAGGTTGGAAAGCGGTTCGTCCATAAGGAAGATATCCACCTTACGGATAATTGCGCGTCCGACTGCGACTCTTTGTCTCTGACCGCCCGAAAGCGCTCTCGGAAGTCTGTCAAGATACTTTGTCAGACCGAGTATTTCCGCCGTGGCAAGAACTTTTTTCTCGATAACATCATCGTCTACTCCTTGTAGCGTAAGACCGAACGCAAGGTTATCATACACCGTCATATGCGGATAAAGCGCATAACTCTGGAAAACCATTGCAACTCCCCGTTCGCGGGGACCTTTTTCATTTGCTCTCACGCCGTCGATAAGGAATTCGCCTTTACTGATGTTTTCGAGTCCCGCGATCATTCGCAGAGTAGTAGATTTGCCGCAGCCCGATGAGCCGACAAATACTATAAATTCTCCCTTTTCGATCTCAAGGTTGAAATCATGTACGGCATGGAAGCCGTTGGGGTAAATTTTGTTTATTCCTTTTAAAGTTAAATAAGCCATAACCGTACTCCCACTTTTCAAATGGATTTTTACCGCACCGTTTCAGCCGTGCGGTCATCTTAAACCTGCTCAAGTACGGCTCTGCCGCAGGGAGCAGTATTTTACCTACAGGAAAAAGCCGATCACTTGAGATCGAGGTTGCTTATAGTGTCCATATCGTCATATGTCTGGTTCTCGCCGCACATACCCCAGATAAAGGTATAATTGCTCGTAGCCGTGCCGCTGTGGATAGACCAGCTCGGGCTGATAACAGCCTGTTCGTTGTGCATGATTATGTGGCGGGTCTCCTGCGGCTGTCCCATCATGTGGAATACAACATTGTCATCTTCAAGTTCAAAATAGAAGTAAACTTCCATTCTTCTTTCGTGAGTATGCGCGGGCATAGTGTTCCATGAACTTGTTTTGTCAAGTTCCGTCATACCCATTGAAAGCTGACAGGACTTGCATACTGACGGGTGGATATACTGATTTACAACACGCTTGTTAAGATTTTCGGGGCTGCCGAGAGGGATATGATTAGCCTTATCCTTGGTTATGAACACCGTAGGATAAGTCTGGTGCGCAGGGCTGGAATTGATATAGAATTTTGCGGGAGCGGAAGGATCGTCGGAAGTGAACAGGATCTCTTTTGTTCCCATGCCGATATAAAGACCGTCTTTATAGTTCAGGGCATATTCCTTTCCGTCAAGCACAACTTTGCCCTTTCCGCCCACATTGATAATGCCCATCTCACGTCTTTCGAGGAAATGTTCGGTACCGAGTTCTTTCGTGCTTCCGAGTTTAAGTTCGCCCTTTACAGGCATTGCGCCGCCTGCGATCATTCTGTCCTGATGCGAATATGTAAGTGCGATCTCATCGGGAACGAACACCTTTTCTATAAGGTAATTTTTCCTGAGAGTCTCGGTGTCGTAATGTTTTGAATCATCGGGGTGATTGCTGTATCTGATATCCAAAGTCATAATATTATTCATTCTCCTTAAATCAAATAAATTTTCTGATGTGTGAAACTGCGGGAGCGATATCATCGCCCGTTGTTCCTTCAAAAACAAGGTTTGCGTCCGGGCATACCTTTCCGATCTCGGAAATGATGCGGGAATAATCGAATATGCCTTTTCCGACGCCGCACTGTTTCAGCGAGCCATCGTCGCATATGATGCAGTCCTTTATATGGAACACGCATATCCTGTCTCCGAATGTCTGCAGTCCCTCATCAAGAATATCATACATTTTGTCAACATTTGAACCGTCAAGATAGTTGTACAGATCAAATATAAATCTGATATTTTTTCTTCCGATACTTCTGACAGCGCGGTCAAGAGTTTTAACGTTCCAGCAGACATGACCGAAAGCGCCTTCCATGCCTACATTCACTCCGCAGCTCTCCGCATAGTCGCAAAGTTCCGAAAATGTGTTAACAACGCGTTTCAGTGCTTCTTCCGTACGGTTCTGCGGGTCATATGTCCACTTATCGCCGTTATACGAACCTGTTTCCGAGCCTACGATGCCGCAGCCCAGTTCCTTTGCAAGCGAAAGGTGATCCTTGAACACGGCGATCCCGTTTTTTATCTTGTTTTCATCGGGGTGGACGGGGTTGAAGTACGCGCCTATGAGCGGAACGGTCTTTCCGGCTTTTTCAAATGCTTTGCGGAACTGTTCCGCGCGGCTTTTTGTCATTGAACCGGGAGTATAAGTTATCCCATCAAGGCATTTGTATGTAACGAGTTGAACACCGTCCAGACCGAATTCGTCAAGTTTTTTTATGATATTTTCTTCGCCCTTGGCTCCAAGGTCATGGGCTCTTATAAACATTCTCATTATCTCTGTACACGACCCGAAGCGTCGCCGCCCGCAAGAGTTTCCACGTCTGCTCTTGTGACGAGGTTGAAGTCGCCGGGGATAGTGTGTTTAAGAGCGGAAGCCGCTACCGCAAATTCCAGAGCGGATTTGAAATCCTTTCCGTCGTTCAATCCGCAGATAAGACCGCCTGCAAAAGAGTCGCCGCCGCCTACTCTGTCAACGATAGGATTGATATTATATTTTCTTGAATGATAGAATTCTCTTGTTGCACCGTCCATTATGCACGCCGACCAGTCGTTGTTTGAAGCGGAGTGGCTCTCACGCAGTGAAGAAACAACATACTTGAAGCCGAACTTGTCTATCATCTGTCCGAAGATATCCACATATCCGGAAAGTTCCAGTTCGCCCTTTGTGACATCTGTCTTGCCGGGTTTGAAGCCGAGAACTTTTTCGGCGTCCTCTTCATTTCCGATACAAACGTCAACATACTGCATAAGATTTGTCATAACTTTTTGAGCCTTTTCCGATGACCACAGCTTTTTGCGGAAATTAAGATCCACCGAAACCGTAACATTATGCTTCTTAGCAGCTTTCAGAGCTGTTTCCGTAACTTCCGCCGCAAGATCCGATATAGCGGGAGTTATGCCTGTAAAGTGGAACCAGTCTGCTCCCTCAAATATCTCATCGAAGTTGAAATTTGAAGCGTCGGCAGTCGCTATTGAAGAATGTGCTCTGTCATATACAACATTTGAAGCTCTCATTGACGCGCCTGTTTCAAGGAAGTATATCCCGAGCCTTTCGCCGCATTTTGCAATATGCTTTGTTTCAACGCCGTATTTGCGGAGAGCGGCAACAGCGCAGGCGCCTATGGGGTTATCCGGAACTGCTGTTATGAATTCCGCATCGTGACCGTAATTTGCCAGCGATACCGCAACATTTGCTTCACCGCCGCCGTAGTTTACGTCGAATTCGTCCGCCTGTATAAATTTTTCATTATTCGGAGTGGACAGTCTGAGCATGATCTCGCCCATAGTTATAATTTTAGCCATTTTTATCATTTCTCCTTATAAATTTATTGCATTTACGGCAGAGCATAACGTTCTGCTGTTACTTTTTCTCAACAAGATGTACCGCAAAGCCGTCGAATTCATCTTTAAGATAAACAACGGTCATTCTTCCGTCGGCATCGTATTTTGCCGTTGACATATCGACTTCAACGCCCTTTGCTTTAAGCTGATAAACGGCTCTTGTAACGCTGTTTGTCGACACGGCAATATGCCCCTTTGCGCCCTTGAACGGAGTTTTCATGCACTCAACGAAAGGTCCTGCAAATACGCTGCTGTTGCCCACCTTCTGTTCCCAGCCGAACATTTTTTCAAATTTTCCGGAAACATCTTTTGCCTCATTCTCATTATCGCAGTTTATTCCGATATGCGCTACCGAGAAATCGAGCATTTTATTTACCGCCGAACGGCAAAGAGCCGTGATCTCTTCCCATTTTCCTGCTTTTACAAGTTTATCGGGAACTATCCAGCTTCCGCCGCAGCAGACTATCTTCTTGAAAGAAAGGTATGTGTTCAGGTTATTTTCATTTACTCCGCCTGTGGGCATGAACTTCATCGAAGAATACGGAGCAGATACAGCCTTTATGTAGGGCAGACCGCCCGCCTGTTCCGCCGGGAAGAATTTAACGAAATCCAGTCCCAGTTCCATAGCCTGTTCGATCTGTGAGCCGTTTGCAACGCCCGGAGCAAACGGAACGCCTTTATCAAGGCAATGTTTAACTACCTTCGGATTGAGTCCCGGAGCCACGCAGAACTGTGCGCCCGCTTCTATAGCCTTATCGCACTGTTCCGTTGTAAGTACCGTACCCGCGCCTATAAGCATATCCGGGTATGCTTTTACCATATCCGATATGACTTTATCCGCGCCTGCCGCACGGAACGTTACTTCCGCGCAGTGTATACCGCCGTCATAAAGAGCCTTTGCAAGGTTCACCGCGTCAGCGGTATTTTCGAGCTTGATGACAGGAACTATGCCCGTACCTTCAAGCTGTTCAAGAAACTTTTTGTTATCCATTGATCTTACCTCCCAAAGCAGGATATGTTATCTTCCGAGCCAGCCGCCGTCAACAGCGATAGTAAAGCCGTTCACATAATCACTTGCCGATGAAGCAAGGAAAACAGCCGCACCCATTATATCATCCGGAGTTCCCCATCTGCCCGCAGGTATCCTGTCAAGTATAGCTTCGCTTCTTGCCGCGTCTGCGCGCAGAGCCTGTGTATTGTTAGTAGCCATATATCCCGGAGCGATAGCATTAACGTTGATTCCGTGCTGCGCCCATTCGTTAGCCATTGTCATGGTTATTCCCTTTACTGCGGATTTACTTGCAGTATAACTCGGAACGCGTATACCGCCCTGATAGGAGAGCATACTTGCGATAGAGATTATCTTTCCGCCGCTGTTCTGTTTCATGAACTGTTTTGCCGCAGCCTGTGAAAGGAAGAAGAGCGTACGGCAGTTTACGTTCATTACCAGATCCCAGTTTTTGACTGAAAAATCTATGCAGTCCTCACGTTTTATGACGCCCGCGTTATTCACCAGTATGTCGAGCCGTCCGAACTCTTTGACAGCTGTATTTATTATCATATCTATCGGGTCAAGAGCTGCAAGATCCGCAATAACGAACTTGAAATTATCCTCTCCCAGCATTTTTTGAGTATCCTCACTGGAAACTCTCGAAACTCCGAGGACTTTTGCGCCCGCTTCAACAAAAGCTTTGGAAACGCCTTGACCGAGACCCGTATCGCTTCCCGTTACAACGGCAACTTTCCCGTTAAGACTGAATTTGTCCAAGATCATACTATTACCTCCGAAAATAATGATTTTAAGGAAATTATTTATATTATTTTTAATAATATAATACAAACTTATCTTACCTAAGAATTTACGGCATATCATTTCAGAATATACCGATCATTCTTAGTACAGTAACATATATAAAGATCGTGACCGTACTTACGAGACTTGTCCAGACTACCATCTGTCCCGCAAGTTCCCCGTCCGCGCCCATTTCGTTTGCCATTATAGCCGAAGCCACCGCTACCGGAGTTGCGAACACTCCCATATATGTGGCAAAATGTTCTCCCGAAAGTCCGAGAACATCTCTCAGCAGGTACGCTGCCGTAAGTCCGAGAACAGGAACTGCTATATTTCTCAGCACCGTTCCGAAAACGATCTCTTTCCAAAGCCGTGAAACCGCTGAAAATTCAAATCTTCCGCCCAGCACGATCAGCGCAAAGGGCGTACATATCGACTTGATATTTTCCAATGAGCCGTACAATACCGTCACATCTTTAAGTCTGAAATTTATGTTCAGCCTGACGAACAGTTCCCGTATGCCGAGGACTGCAAGCCCTGCTGCTGTTCCGATTATGAGAGGGTTTTTTACTATCCCGATAAGGATCTTTTTCACATCTGCTTTCTGCTTTTGGGAATTGCCGTTAAATATAGTCAGTGTGATAACTCCCAATGCATTGAACAGCGGAACGCAGAATGCCGACATGACTCCCGCTGCAGCCGCACCTTTGCTGCCGAAAAGAGACGCTGCAAGAGGTATGCCGATTATCGCATAATTTGAGCGAAAGACCGCTTGTATGAGCGAGCCGCGCTTTGCGTTATCCTTTGTAAATGCGCAGCAAACGACTGCTGCCAATAAAAATATGATAATCACTGCTGCAATGCCGTAAATTATGAAAGAAAAATTTATATTGCTGAATCTTTCTATCTCATACACGTTGCAGAACAGCATTACCGGAAGAAGTACCCTGAAAGTCAGCTTATTTCCCACATCAAGGAATTCCTTTGTGAGCAGCCCGATCTTTTTCAGCATATATCCCAGAACTATCAATATCACTATCGGCAAAACGGCATTTGCCGCAAAAATAAATGCATCTGTCACTGTTTTTTACTTCCCCGTTCGGAAATGTATCGTTGGTCAGCCGCCCGATGCTTCCGTAAGTCTTTTTACCTCCGTATAGCAAAGCACGAAAGGCGCAACTCCCTTTGCATCGTTTTCGACCACAGGTTCCGATATGTAATATTCAAAAGTACCGTCGCGGCGTTTGTTATCCTCCGGACCGAGTCCCGCCACAAGACAGATACCTCCGAGATCCAGTTCTCCGTTATCGCTTATTTTCAGGTACTTATCGCATATGCCGTCAAAGGTCTTTTTGCCCATTGAGGAATATTTCTTATCTATCACGCCCAGCCGCGCGCCTTTCATCATTGCATATGCTATCATGCTGCTGCCGCTTGTTTCGAGGTAATTCCCTTCACGGCTGCCCTGATCCACCACCTGATAGAACATACCCGTTTCCTTATCGGCATAACGAGCGATGCCGTCTATAGTTTCACGGAAAATGCCGCAAAGCGTTTCCCGATCGTTATCGTTGTCAATGATATCTATGATATCCGCAAGAGCCACCGTGAACCAGCCGATCGCTCTGAGCCAGAAATTTTTTGAACAGCCCGTTGTCTTATCCGCCCAGAAAGCTTTTTTTGAGCAGTCCATGCCGTGATAAAAAAGCTTTTTATCCTCATCGAACATATATCTGCGGACATTTTTTATCTGCGTCACCGTATCGGAATAGTCCCCGCCGCCGAACTCCTTCATAAATCTTATATAAAACACCTGTGCCATATACAGACCGTCAAGCCAGATCTGGTCGGGATAAATTTTTTTATGCCAGAAATTTCCCGTATTTGTGCGGGGTTGTTTTTCGAGCTGTTCATGCAGCAGGAATATCGCTTTTTTGTATTTTTCCTTGCCCGATGTTCTGTAAAGGTCAAAAAGCACGCGCCCTTCGTTTATGTCGTCAAGGTTGAACTTATCCATTGAGTAACCGAGTATCGAGCCGTCGTCATCAACATAGTGATCTATGAATTTTTCCGCGAAATCAGAATATTTTTTCTCGCCTGTTATTTCCGCAGCGCAAAGCAAAGCCGTTATCATGCAGCCGTCAATGTAATTCCAATGCGCGGGCTTGCCCTGTCTGATATTTTCGATGTTCCATAACGGCTTATCCGGCGTCGAACCGTCTAACAGCTTTTCGATATATCTGTCTATCTTTTCGTACATAAGGTCACTCCTTACTGAGTTCCGCAACATTATGCGCAAGAAGTTCTTCGCCGCTACAGCCCTCCACACGGACATTCTTCACCGTAAGTTTATTTACGTTATCGAAATACATACCCGCCCTGCACATTTTCTCGGCATTGTTCCTCATTGCGGGAACTCCGGGTTTTGCATCGGGATCGTATGTAAAATCAATATTTTCGAGAGTGATATCGTCTATCGGCATTTCCGGCAGACCGTCGCAGTAACACGCCGCGACCTGACAATTCGTACACTCCATATCACGGAACGTAAATTTTCCCAGATATGGCGTACGTTCGTCCACCGGAAGTTTCTCACGAGTCGTATTGTACTCGGAAAATCTGTCCGGATCGCAGCAATTATACCACATATTTATAACTATCGGCGTAAGCACACCGTCCATTTTTATGTTTTCAAACAAAACTCCGTCAATTATCGCATCTTTGCCTCTTCCGCGTCTTGTTTTTATACGCAGACCTCTGTCGGTATGGCTGAAAATGCATCTGTTAACGGTCAATTCTTTCACGCCGCCTGCCATTTCGCTTCCCAGCGTGATGGCGCCGTGTCCGAACTGCATTATGCAGTTCCTGATAGTATGGCGTATCGCAGGCTGCTTATATTTTTTTCCGATATCGATCTTGCCTGATTTTATGGCAATGCAGTCATCACCGACGCTGAATTTACAGCCGATGATGTTTACCTTATCGCAAGCTTCGGGATCAAGGGCGTCTGTGTTCGGGCTGTCCTTTGGAGCGTTTATGGTAAGGTCAAGGAAATCAAGTTCCCTTGAAAAATACGGGTGCAGCTGCCATGATGCGGAATTCTGCGCCGTAATGCCGTGAATCGTGATGTTCCTGCAGCGGTTGAAGAAGATAAGTCTCGGGCGTGCCATTTTCTGTTCTTTGACATTTATCCACCAGCTGCTGTTCTGAGCATTACCGTCAACAGTGCCTTTTCCGACTATTTTTATATCCTCCGCATACTCTGCCGACAGCAAAGACTGGTGCATAGGAGCCGCGTTGCCTTCCCACGTTCCGAAATGGACGGACTCTCCGTTAACGATATCCGAAAGTTCTCCGGGAATTATCGGATAGCGTGAAGTATCGGTATTTCCGAGCAGAACGGCATTTTCTGAAAGCTCTATGGTAATATGGCTTTTAAGGTTGATCGGCGCAACGCTGTAAACGCCTTCCGGGAACAGCAGGCGTCCTCCTTCGGGCAGACAATTCACCGCAGTCTGTACGCTGAGCGTATCATCGGAAATGCCGTCTCCCACAGCGCCGAAATCCTTTACATTTACAGCGCAAGTCTCCTTAGCGGTCTTAAATCTCAGTGTTTCCTGTCCCGTGACTTCAAGAACGTATTCTCGGTCGGGGCGCAGGTCAAACAATGAGAAAACGTTGGTTTTCGCTGAAAACAAAGTTTCCCCGTCAAGCTTTACCGAATATTCGTTATCATTGAAGTAAGCGCAGGAATTTTCCAGTTCAAAGCAGGCGCTTACCGAACCGATAAATAAAGTGTTTATCATTTTCACACCTGATCTCATTTCCTTCCGCCCGGGATATTTGCACCGGCGTCACGGAATATCTTTATAAAGGTATTTTTTATTGCAATAAGAAGCATATCAAATCCCATATACAGCAAGCCGAACAGCAAAGGTTCAACTCCCACCATTGCCACTGCCTCCGAGTTATCGGCGTTTGCGTCCACTCCGAGCATGATGTTTATGACATAATATGACTGAAAAACGCAGTACAGCACAACTCCCGAATATATAACATTCAGAAATATCGACCAGAATTTTCTTGCCGTTATCATCATCCACTTATCATAAGCACCCTGTTCGGGTTCAAATGACCGCAGCAGCTTGTTTACAAGCAGATCGTTCGCGATGCCGAGACCAACTGCCAGAGAAAACATCAGATCAAGACCATGCAGATAAAGTCCCAGTCCCCAAAGGAAGTAATAACATATCGCTCCCGAGAACCAGAATTTTATGAATACTATTTTCAGCCATTCGGGGATATGGAATTTTCCCTTTCCCTTTGAAGTATATTTTTTTATTTCCGCATCTGAGACTTTCGGAGCGTTTTTTGTGTCCGTCAGGCGTTCCACCGCGTCCGTATTGAGCTTGTAATAGCTTGCGGCGGATCTTTCTTCTTCCTGCCGACGGTCATTATTTTTAGCCATAAAAAAACTTTATCCTTTTTAACGGAGCCGATACAGCCGTAAGATCAGATACAGTCATTTGCAGCGGTCACTGATCTTCACCTGCAATATCTATAGCCTCCATATTTTCGTTGCCTTCGACTTCGATAGAAGTTTTTATCTTTCTTATTGCCTTTGAATACAGCGGCAAAAGTATCAGCAGAACAGCCGTTGCCGCGATAAATACAACGTGCAGCGTAACGGAAGTCTGTGCTGTCGTTATGTAAGCTGAAGACGCGTCTATCACGATCTGATTTTCGCTTCGTGTAGTAGCGTCGATAATGCGTGAAATATACACTGTATCCACCACGCCGAGGAGTATGAGCATTGCGAACAGCAATCCCAGCATTATCTTATTCACAGGCTGTCGCCGCGGAAAAGTTCTCAGGAACACCACGAATGCCAGTATCGAGAACAGCATTGCCACGAACTCACACTGACCCATATTTGCGCCGTTGATCCTTGCCGTAGTATTTGCTATAGACGAAAGGTTCAGCGAGTATATAAGGAACGCCAGTACCAGAGCCAGAAGCGGTATATTCTGCGGTGAGCGTTTCAGAGACACCATAGATTTACGGAAAAACTCCTTGATGCCGCGTCCCTGTTTTTTTGCGGTTTTTTTATCAGACATCTGCCGTACCTCCCTATTATCTTATGGCGTTGGTCGTATTCTTATCGAAGAAATGTCTCTTATTGAAAGAAACATTGACCGTATCGCCGGGCTTGTAAGTACACCAATCGCGGAACTTACAAGTGATCTTATGGTTTCCGGCTGTGCCGTTCACAAGGGTATTCATGCCCAGATTTTCGTTTGAGAAAACATTTATCTTTATGTTTCCGCCCTCGGCAACATTTTCGGGGCGAACGCCGAGCGTTACGGTCTGACCGTTATATTTTGAGAGGAGTTCTTTTTCCTCCGCCGTAAGGTCAACAGCAAAACTATCGCATACCGCCTGACCGTTTTTGATCTCCGCATCGAACAGGTTCATTGGCGGAAGTCCGATAAAGCTTGCCACAAAGAGGTTTGCGGGGGTATCATAAAGTTCAAGCGGCGTACCTATCTGCTGAACATGACCCATAGACATACAAACTATCCTGTCCGCAAGCGTCAGGGCTTCTGTCTGGTCATGTGTAACATACAGTATGGTCGCACCGAGGCGTTTATGCAGGAGCATTATCTCGCGGCGCGTTGAACCTCTTAGCCTTGCGTCAAGGTTAGACAGCGGCTCATCGAACAGGAAAACTTTCGGTGTACGCACTATTGCACGTCCCATAGCGACTCTTTGTCTCTGACCGCCTGAAAGCTGATTAGGCTTTTTATTCAGCTGACTGGTAAGATCGAGTATCTCAGCAGCAGCAAGGACTTTCTGATGGATCTCATTCTTATTTTCTTTTCTCAGCATCAGAGAAAACGCCATATTTTCGTAAACGGTCATATGACCGTACAAAGCGTAGTTCTGAAAGACCATAGCGATATCGCGATCCTTCGGCGGCATTTGCGTAACGTCCTTGCCGTCGATAATAAGATTGCCTGCCGAGATATCCTCAAGACCCGCCACCATACGCAGAGTCGTTGACTTTCCGCAGCCCGAAGGTCCTACAAGAACTATGAATTCGCCGTCTTTCACATTCAGGTTAAAATCAAATACCGCCTGAACATTGTTATCATAAATTTTATCAAGATGTTGTAATTTAAGATCACTCATGGCTTACTCCCTCTTGTTTTTTATCGAGTTCCGCCTGATAACTGTTGAGCATGGTCGTTTTATAAATGCCGACGATGCCCGCAGCCGCGAGCAGCACCGCAGATATGCCCAGACATATCACAACGTACCGGAACTGTCCGTCCGACATTACTGTCGGGAACTCAGCATCAGCTGTCGGGTTAGTTTCTTTCCAAGCTTTCATCGGTATGTAGAAGATACGTACCACCTGCAGGATACCGAGTATTATCGAAACATATGAATAACCCATTTTATAGCTTTTTACGCCTTCCGACGAAAGGAACGCCGTAAGCATGAAAACGAGGTTATAAACGATGGACGCGCCTATAAAGATCTTATAGTAGTAGCTGCCAACGTCGGAACTATATATACTGACAAAGTACAGTGCATTAACAGCTATTGCGAGCAGGATCAGATTTGCGGACATTTTGTTCTTTGTATAGCGGAGCCGATCCTTTCTGATAAGTGCAGCATCATTATTCAGATCCATGTCACACACCCTTTCTGCTTCCGATAGCGTTTTTTTCTGCCTTCATCACGATCACTTTCAATATTACATTCAAAATAAGCAAACACGACATAAGCAAAAGAATACCAAAAACCACATATCCCACATCGAACCAGAATGTATCGTCAGGTCCGATATAAAGTGTTCCCCAGTCTTTCGAGAACGTTTCCAGCGCCTCAAAATCAACATTATTCCGGTATTGAGCTTTGAAACTCGTTATCTGAGTCAGGCACCAGATCGACATGACAACATTAGCCGCCGTAGACAATCCCACCGCGATGTAGTTGCCTATGTAATATTTTCTGCGTGCATGGGTGTTTGTAACAAATAAGATAAGCGTAACGATAATAAGTCCTATACTGGCTTTTGTGAAGTCAGAATTGAACTTGAACATATCATAATAGACTCTTGACCCCGTAACATACGTCTGATCCAGATCATAATCAGGATATAAGATCGTTTTTGCCAGAGCATCATAGAGATCGGTCGAGATACCCAGAGAATAAACGAATACAAGTGCGGATGCTATAAGCATCATCATGCACACGATTTTTTGAAATGTCATTTGTTTCTTATACATAAAGACCTTCCTTTATGTTGGAGGAGGAGAGCGGGCTCCTCCTCATAAACATAATGTGGATTATGCAACACCGCGCAAAATCGTATTGGTTTCGCGCGGCCATGCATTTAAGTTTATTTTGCTTTTCAGCAAGGGATATTATCAGCCGTTAAGAGAATTGTAGAAATCGAGGAGTCTGTGCCATGCGTCATTTCTGCGGGCGAGGTAAGTTGAACCGCCCCAGCCGCCGTCAGCAACAGTCTTTGATACCTTGTCAGCTGTAGCGGCAGCATCTGCTCCCGCTTCACCTGTGAAGCCCTTGCAGATGATGTCAACGAAGAGGTTAGTCTGGTTCTTGCTGGAACCGAACTGACCGGAAGCACTGAGTGCTGTGAGTTCGTTGATAGCGTTTGTTTCAGCGACTTCCTGAGGAAGAACTGTAGGAATAGAAGTATACCAGCTGTTATCTGCCAGTGCAAGTTCGGGGTGCTTGATAGTTCCGAGAGCGATAGCATTGGAGATATGACCTGCGCCTTCCTTGCCGACTTCGTGAGTGCACTGATACTCGAACGCCTGACTCTTTACGAAGCTGAGTGTAGAGCCGATGTAGTAACGTGCATAGTTAGTGTAGTTACCGTTCTGGAGTTCCCAGAGATCGTCATAGGACTCATCGGAGATAACAGGCCATTCCTGACCGTTGAAGTTGAATGTTACGACATTTCCTGCGTCGTCATGCTTTACGAAAGCATCAGGACCGTAGGACATAAGAACCTGACCCTCGGGGCTGTAAGCATAGTCGATCAGTCTGAGGCAAGCGTTAAGTTTGTTGGTATCATCGCCAACGCCCGAAACGGAGATCCCCCAACCGTCTGTCTTTACAGAACGCCATGATTCTGTAAATCTCATATACTTTTCTTCACCATCGTTCCAACGTGCAACAGGTACCATAACTGCCATATACTTTTCGCCTGCAGCGTTATCGAGAGCGGTAGCGTTGTAAGCGGTCTGAGTCTGGTTGTAGTCATAGTGCATAAAGCCGTTGTCATCGGAGAGGTATTTCTCGGTATTAACATCTTCCTGATTGATGAATGCCTGAGAAATGAGACCTTCGGAAGCCATATCGTGCATCTTGGAGAGTGCTTCATATGTTGCAGCTTCGTTGCGTGCGTCGTGGAGTTCGCCGTCTGTACCTACATAGAGGTAATCGAGTCTGGATTCCATGCCGCGTACGCCGAACAGTGTACCTGCGAAGCGGAACATATCAACACGTCTCTGGTTGTTAGCGTCTTCACGGGAGAAGAGGCCCTGTACGCTGTCTGTACCGTTAAGAGTCTGGGGATTTGCAACTACGCAGCGGAGAAGGGCAACGAGTTCATCGGCATCCCAAGCAGCGTTCTGACCGATAAAGAGGTCTGCGCGGTTTTCTCCGTAATATCCGCCGTATGTCTCATCGATATACTGACGGAGCATATTAACGGCAGTAACGCCGTCCATTGAACCTGCGGCATTCATCTTGTCAACGATATTGCCGTAAGCGTCGTAATTCTTTGTAACTTTCTCTGTTCCGGAGCCGTCAGCCTTTACAACGTCGATCTCGATGGAACCGGAAGTAGGCATATAAGGAGTATAAACGGGAGCAGCAGTGTTATTGCTTGCATCTGCGGTAAATTCTCCTGCGCCGTTAAGAAGTTTTTCTACCCAGTCTGTTCTCATCAGCGGCATACGCTCGATATCGTCAACACCGTCGAAGTAAGGTGAGAAGTAGATAGCGCCTGCGTTAGGACCTGCCGCCGCGCCTGTGATGGAAAGGCGAACAATAGGGTTAGCTTCGAGATAAGCCTTGAAGTTAGGCATCTGATCAAGGTACTGAGCAAGGTTAACGAGCTTGCCCTGCTGACCGTTTTCGGAAAGGAGAGTAGCCGTACCGCTGAGCATATCCACCTGATCGAGCTGAGCGTCCCAATACTGGTACTCATCGGAAGCGGAGTTGCCCTGATACTTGTCCTCGATCTTTATTCCGAGGATCTCCTCTATTGCCTGCCATGTAGGCTTCAGATCTCCGGAATTGTAAGTTTTTCCGTCAGCAAGGGTAATTCCCTCGCCTGCAAGATCGGCTGTAAAGCTCATACCGGTCTTATCGCTGTTGTAACCGCAAGCCATGCGGACAGTTGTACCTTCCGCGATGGGAAGAAGTTCCTCGGCATTTCCGGCAGTAGTTGCCTCGCCGCTGCTGCTGTCGCCTCCGGCTGCAGCTGTTGTTGCGTCCCCTCCGCCTGCAGCGGTAGTTGTATCTCCGGTATTATCGGTATTACCTCCGCAGCCTGTCATGAGCGTTGAAGCTGCAAGAGCAGCTGCAAGCACTGAGGGCAAAATTTTTGCTTTTTTCATTTTATTCCTCCTTCAGAGTTTTGCGTGTAAGGCTATTCGCCTGAGATTATATATCAATCGCAGGTACGCGCTTGATAACACAAAAGATCATTCCTTTACGCCGCCGACATTTACGCCCTTGGCGAAATATTTCTGTATGAACGGATAGATAACGAGTATCGGGATTATCGAGCAAACGATTAGCGCATATATTACCGAATCGGGAGCATAGCTGTGGCTCAGCTGCCAGTTGGTGGTAAGTTCCGGATCGGAATATTCTTCAAGCCGCAGACGCATATAGACCTGTAACGGCTGCTCGTTTGCGCTCGAGATCATCTGTCTTGCCCAGAAGTAACCGTTCCAACGTGATATCGCAAAGAACAGAGCCACTGTTGCGAGAATGGATTTGCTCATGGGCAGATAAACTTTCCGGAGGACCTGCATTTCGGTCGCGCCGTCAACGATCGCGGCTTCTTCGATCTCGGAAGGAACGCCTTCAAAGGAGTTACGCAGGAGTATGATGTTCATAGCCTGCATACCCATAGCGATTACAACGAGCCACTTGTCATC
The DNA here is from genome assembly GCA_947625915.1 of uncultured Clostridia bacterium. Classification (GTDB taxonomy): domain Bacteria; phylum Bacillota; class Clostridia; order Oscillospirales; family Ruminococcaceae; genus RGIG8773. The sequence goes on along the minus strand of CANQPX010000004.1, from coordinate 32,414 downwards.
GAATATGCCGACTCCTTGGAAAACGCGCTTTGTAGCAAGGTAGTTCAGATACTGAGGAACAAGACCCGCGCTGAACCACATTGTGAATACGAGAAAGAAGTTAAAGCCTTTGCGGAAGAGCAGACGCTTCTTCGAGAGCGCATATGCGCCGAATATCGAAAGTATCATTTCCCATATCGTACCGTAAAATGTAAGGAACAGCGTATTTGTATAAGCGTTCCAGAACATATTGTTGTTGAACACGTCCCTGAACGCGTCGAACTGTACATTTTTCGGGAACAGCACTATCGTGGAATCTCTTACTTCAACATAGCCGCTTATTGCGGAAGAAATAGTGTAGATAAACGGATAAAGACAGCTTACCGCAAATACCGTCAGCAGCAGGTAGCTGATGACTTTAAAAATATACTCGGAAATTTCAAGTTTTCTTTTCATAATCAGACCTCTTTAGTAGAGTGATACATCGGATGCTTTTCGTGCGATGGTATTTGCGCCTATAACGAGCAGCATTCCTATGATATTGTTCATCATTTCTGCGGCGGAAGCCATACCCTTCAATGCGCCTGCGATACCGTTCCTTTGTGCGAAAGTGGAAACGACATCAGCGGTAACGTATGTATTCGGGTTATACAGAAGCAGAACTTTTTCATAACCGATATTGAGCAGTGAGCCTATCCTTGTTATGAGCATGATAACGATTGTCGAAAGTATGGACGGCAGGATAACGTATTTCATCTGAGCCATTTTTCCCGCGCCGTCTATCTGGGCGGCTTCGTAACTCGTAGGTGATATCGCGATTATCGCCGCAAAGAACACGATACTGTCATATCCTGCGCCTTCCCATATGCCGCTTATCTGATATATAGCCCTGAAGAAGGACGGATCGTTCAGCATACCTACATATGCTGTCTCGTTTGAGATAGCGCCTATATGCGTAAGGAGCTGCGAGATAACGCCGGGCTGCATTCCCGATGTATCGGAGCCTTGTTTTACGAGCATCATTACCAGTGATGTCATTACGACCGTTGACATGAACTTAGGAAGGTATGTAAGCACCTGATAGATGCTCCGCGCTATATTTGAGCGCACTTCGTTGAAGAACAGCGCAATGATTATCGGCATGGGGAAACCGAACACCAGACCGTAGAAGCTTAACAGGAACGTATTCCTGAACGCGCGCCAGAACTGAGAGGAAAGTTCGATATTTCCGACGCCTGTAAGCAGCGTCCTGAAATACGAAAATCCTGAGTAATACTGATCGGCAACGTCTTTTGCGTCCTCTGTCAGTTTGAAGCACCCAAGCAGTTCGTACATCGGGAAGTATCTCCACAGCAGGAACACGAGTATCATCGGCACCAGCATGAGGTACAGCCGCCAGTCCTTTATCACCGTCCGCAGAACGTTCAGCCACTGATGTTTTTCAACATCGTCCCTGACAGCCTGTTCGGGATTTTCGATGTAAGTACCGCTCTCCTCATCGAATATCAAATAATCTGAAGCGTTGAGTGTCATCTTTGAAACCTCCTAAAAATGATATTTTCTCAACATATAAAAATACAGAAAACGTTTACTTTATTTAAAAAAGTTATTCATATCTGTCCGTGCCTTCACCGTATAAGGTATCTCCCTCATCGGGCATCTGCTGTCTGTTCCTTTCGTTCTGCGTACGGATAAGGTAAGCCTTCTGATCCTCAAACAGACCGTCGATCCTTCGTGCGATAAGAAGTGTTACTATAGTAAAGACCAGTGACAGTGAATCTGTTGTGAACAAGGTTATGATATCCCCTGCCGAGCCGCCGAAAAGAAGTCCCACGAGCCATCTTCCTATCTGCGCCGCGCAGAACGCCGTGAACGCAAACAGTATCGTTAACATATTGCTTGATCTGATCTTTTCCTTTCCGAAGATCCTGAAAAGCAGCAGAGCCGCAAGAGCGAAGCAGTTGCCTATGCAGTAGACCGCGAACTGTGCCGCATTTGCGCCCGAAGCTATACATAACGCCGCGCCGCCGCCTATGGCATGAACAGCCGCAAAGCCGTTCCAGCGCATCATAACGATGCAGATCATCGCTATCGACGGAGACAATACATATGATTCATACGGGAACCATACTCTTGCGGCATATGCGATGACCGCTTCGGATATTGCCAGCAGCACAAGCATTATGACAAGATCTATCGTTCTGTATTGTTTAAAAGATAAGTTCATTCATACCGTTCCTCTGACATGATATACGGGATAAAGCGAGCGGAAAATTTTTCACAAAACTTTTCTTTGCCGAGCCTTACATTTGTCTGATATCAACAAAAATCATGACAAAGCGCGCATATCTGCCGTTTTTTATTGAAAATCGGAAAATTTGACGTTATAATTTATTTCATAAAACATATCACACTATAATATAGTAGGAGGATAATTATGACTGTCATAAACATAACTCCCGATGATAAACTTTCGGAAGCATTGAAGAAGGCTGTTCCCGGAACGCAGATAATTCTTGCACCGGGGATATACCGCGAAAAGATCGAGATAACCGTTCCCGATATCGAACTTAAAGGCAGCAGTGCCGAGGAAACCGTTATCGTATGGGACGATTACGCAAAAAAACCCGATGAAAACGGAGAAGAACTCATAACTTTCAGAACGTATACCGCCGCAGTTCTTGCGCCGAACGTGACGTTCAGGGATCTCACCGTAAAGAACGACGCGCTTTCACCGGAGATCAAAGGTCAAGAAGTTGCCTTAACGGTATATGCCGACGGGTTCCTTGCCGAGAGGTGCAGTTTCATATCCACGCAGGATACAGTATTCTGCGGACCTTTGCCGCCCGATCTTATCGAGCGTTATGACGGGCTTCTGAAAGATCCGCTCAGAGCGAACGGATATCAGCGCCATATATTCAAAGACTGCCTTATCGCAGGCAATGTAGATTTCATATTCGGCTGCGGCGATGCATTGTTTGACGGCTGTGAGATACGATCCGTCTATGATGTACGGGGGCATGGTTACACAGCCGCGCCTGCGCACGCATCGGAGCAGGAAGTATGCTTTGTGTTCAATGAGTGCCGTTTCACCTGTGAAGAAGCCGTAGCGGACGGTTCGATATATCTTGCGCGCCCGTGGCGGGACTATGGGAAATGCAGTTTTATAAACTGTGAGTACGGCAGGCACATATCCCGTGAAGGATTTGACAAATGGAACGACACCGACCGTGACAAGACGGCACGTTTTTACGAATACGGCAATATCCCGTCGGGACGCGTCTCATGGAGCCGCAGGCTCACGGAAAGTGAAAAGGACGCACTTATAAACTATTTCCCAAAAATATAAAAAATTCTTAGTTAAAGTATACCATAATGCTTATTTTTTTTCAATATTCTTTTAAAATAATTGTGAAACACATACAAATATTTTCTTATATTTTAGTAATTTTGATTTATCCGTAAATTTCCTTTCCGACGGAATTGTAAAACGACAATTCATGCTGCAAATTATAAGAACATTTTCATAAAAAAGTTCCGGATCGCATTATGTGAGTCGGAACTTTTCATAAGCACTATCTGCTTGAACACAGCTGATATGTTCAATCAGATAGCAAAAGTGCATAGATTTGCAGGTAGAATATTGTGCAGATATACAAATTTGAAGTTTCCTTATTGACAAACACCGACCACGGGCGTAAAATAGTATCGTAATTTAATATTTCTAAATTCGATGATCAAAAGTAAGTAACAGATATGCCGATGTATCAGAGAATCCGCCGTCGGTGTGAGTGCGGGTCATAACGATATCTGCGAATGGATTTGTGAGAAGCAATGGCAAACAGGGCTTGCGTAAAATTACCCTAAGTAGCCTGCGCCGATTTCCTGCGTTAGTGGATAGGGTATATCTGCATTTGCGGCGTACTTGAACTGTTTGTTGAAGTTCCGCGCTTGTTTGTACCCAATGAGGCGGATATTTTTATCTGCGAATACGGGTGGCACCACGAGGTCTATCGTCCCGATCACTGAAATTTTCGGTGATACGGATAATAGACCTCTTTTTATTTTGATCGTCTTTGAAAGGAGTTTTATCATGTTGTACCCAACTAAGGAGGAAGTTAAAAACCTGCTCCAGAATTACAAGACCGTTCCGGTGTTCTACGAAATGCTCATCGACGGCTGTACGCCTGTGGGATTGTTCGCGGCACTGAAAGAAAAATTCGACAACTGCTTCATACTCGAAAGCGTTGACAATACCGAACAGTGGGGACGTTATTCCTTTATCGGTATCGACCCAAAAATGGAAGTCCGCATCTTCGGCGATAAAGCCGAGATCATCGAAAACGGAAAAACCGAGAAAAAAGATTGCAATGACCCCATAGAACTTTTCAACTCTATACTCGAAAAGAGATCTTCCCCCGTTTTCCTTAACAGACCTAAGCTTACGGGCGGTCTGATAGGATATTTCGGATATGATACAGTAAGACGCTTCGAGAAAAAACTTGTGAACGTTCCCGAAGACGATCTGCAAATGCCCGACTCAAATATGTTCCTCTACGATCAGATAGTCGCTTATGACCACCTGACAAACAAAGCGGTAATTATCCTCAACATCAATGCGGGCGAAAATGTTGACACAAAATATGAGGAATGTTTCAGACAAGCAATGGATATCGGAAAGATCCTTGCCGACGCCAACCCGTCCTTTAAAACGGGAACAGGTTCCGCAAAGGACATAAACGTTACTTCAAATGTAACAAAAGAAGAATTCATTTCCATGGTGGAAGCCGCCAAGGAACATATCGTCAACGGCGATATCAGTCAAGTAGTCCTGTCGCAAAGATTTGAAGTCGCCGATCCCCCCGAGCCCTTTGACGTTTACCGTATGCTCCGTTCAACAAATCCTTCGCCTTATCTTTACTACTTCGACCATAAGGATTACTGCATAGCAGGCGCTTCGCCCGAAATGCTCGTAAGCGTTACCGACGGCGCAGTCATCACAAAGCCTATCGCGGGAACTATCGGCAGAGGAAAGACCGATGAAGAGGATAAAGCTTTCGAGAAACAGCTCATTTCCGACCCGAAAGAACGCGCGGAACATACCATGCTCGTTGACCTCGGCAGAAACGATGTGGGAAAAGTATGCAGCTTCGGAACGGTGAACGTTACAGACTTTATGAGAGTTGAACGCTATTCAAAGGTAATGCACCTTGTTTCCGATGTTCAGGGACGTCTTGCAGAAGGAAAAACAGCCATGGACGCGCTGATGTCCGTACTTCCCGCGGGAACGCTCTCGGGCGCGCCGAAAGTACGCGCTATGGAGATAATTGACGAACTTGAAAACAAAAAACGCGGTCTTTACGGCGGAACGGTGGGTTACCTCGGCTTCAGCGGAAATATCGACACCTGCATCGCCATAAGAACAGTGCTTTTCCGCCACGGAAAAGCTTATGTACAAGCGGGCGCAGGCATAGTTTATGACAGCGTTCCCGAAAAGGAATACGAGGAAACACGGAACAAGGCTCTTGCAGTTGTAAACGCTATCGCAGAAGCTTCTGATATTTAAAAGGAGGAACGATTGCTATGATATTGATGATAGATAATTATGACAGCTTCACATACAACCTTTATCAGCTTATGGGAACCATTTACCCCGATATAAAAGTTGTCAGGAACGATGAGATGACCCTTGACGAGGTAGAAAAACTTGCTCCCGAAGCACTTATCATATCCCCCGGTCCGGGATATCCCGCAGATGCGGGGATATCCGTTGACGCGGTAAAGCGTTTCAGCGGAAAAATACCTATCCTCGGCATATGTCTCGGACATCAGGCTATCGCGGAAGCTTTCGGCGGAAAGATAATAAAAGCAAAACTCCCCATGCACGGCAAAGGCACGGAGATTTCCATAAATACGAATTGCCCCGTATTTGACGGACTTCCCGAAAAAATAACTGCCGCAAGATATCATTCTCTTGTGGTGGATCCGATATCTATCCCCGACTGCATAAATGTTGTCGCAACGGACGGCGAAGGTCAGATAATGGCTGTACAGCACAAAACGCACCCGACTTTCGGCGTACAGTTCCACCCCGAGTCGATCCTTACCGAACAGGGCGCGGCGATACTCGCAAACTTCCTGCGGACTGCGGGAATAAAGAGCGTCGGCGTTGAAGTTGCGTCAGTGCCGAAGGAAAAGAGAGTCGCACTTAAAAAATACATCGCCATGGCTGCGGACGGCAAAGATCTTTCACAGGAAGACGCGGAGAACGCAATGAACATCATCATGTCCGACGGTGCTACCGATGCGCAGATAGCGGCATTCCTCATGGCTCTCCGCTGCAAAGGCGAAACTATTGACGAGATCACGGGCTTCGCAAGGATCATGCGCCGCAAAGCAAGCGTTGTTCCCGCTGCGCGTTCCGCGGTGGATATCGTGGGAACAGGCGGAGACGTTTCAAATACTTTCAACATTTCCACAACATCTTCATTTGTGATCGCAGGCGCGGGGCTGAACGTTGCAAAACACGGAAACAGAAGCGTTTCCAGCAAGAGCGGTGCGGCTGACGTTCTGGAGTCTCTTGGAGTAAAGCTGAACCTTACCCCCGCAATGGCTGCCGCCTGCATGAAAGAAACGGGGATCTCCTTCCTGTTCGCACAGTCCTTCCACAAAGCCATGAGATTTGTAGGCCCCGCAAGGCGTGAAATAGGCGTAAGAACTGTTTTCAATATCCTCGGACCTCTTGCGAACCCCGCGCTTTCGGACTATATCCTGCTGGGCGTTTATGATGAAAAACTTCTCGAAGTTATGGCAAAAGTTCTCATGAACGTCGGTGTAAAAGGTGCAATGATAGTTTACGGCGACGGTCTGGACGAAATGACAGTATGCGGAACTACAAAAGTCTGCGAGCTGCGCGACAGGAAACTTATCAAATATGAGATAGAGCCCGAAGACCTCGGCATGAGACGTGCGAACCGTTCGGAAATAACAGGCGGAACTCCCGATGAAAACGCACAGATAACGCTCAACATTCTCAAAGGTACAGAAAAAGGCGCAAAGCGCGATATCGTTCTTCTCAACGCGGGAAGTGCCATCTACTGCACAGGCGCGGCAGCTTCTATTGAAGAAGGTATCGCTATGGCAAAGGATTCCATCGACAGCGGAAAAGCGTTTGCCAAGTTTGAGAAGATGAGAGATTTCACTAACAGAGTCTGATCTTTCCCCGAAAGGAAATTAGTTATGATACTTGACGATATTGCGGCAAAACGCCGCCAACAGCTTGAACGGGATATGTCCGCAGTTCCCTTTGAGGAAGTCCGCAGAACGGCTGAAACGGCTGCAAAGTCCGACACGGGAAGAAGTTTTTCAAAGGCGATAACAGCCGAGCCTTCCCCCGCTTTCATTGCCGAAGTGAAAAAAGCTTCTCCCTCAAAAGGGATAATAAGCGAGGACTTCCGCCCTGTGGAACAGGCGCTTGCATATGTTTCCGCAGGTGCGGCGGCTATATCCTGTCTTACCGAGGAATACTATTTCAAAGGTTCGGCGGAAATTTTCGCGGCGATCCGTAAAGAAGTAAATATCCCCATGCTGCGGAAAGATTTCATTATCCACCCGTATCAGATATACGAGGCAAAAGCCATGGGCGCGGACGCCGTACTTCTTATCGCGGCAATGCTGGATATCCCCACTATGCGGGAATTCCGTGAGATCGCAGGATCGCTTAAAATGGACGTTCTCGCGGAAAGCCATAATGCCGGCGAACTCAAAGCCGTTGCGGAAGCGGGATGTAAGATATTCGGGATAAATAACCGCGATCTTAAAACTTTCAGCGTTACACTTGAAACTACAAAGGCACTTGCGGAACTTGTTCCCGAAGGCGGCGTCATAGTTTCGGAAAGCGGGATAAAAACTGCGGAAGATATAAAATTCGTTTCCGACTGCGGCGCAAAAGCCGTCCTTATCGGAGAAACTCTTATGCGGAGCGGCGATCCCGTTTCCGCCGTCAAGGAGTTGAGATCACTGTTATGATGATAAAACTTTGCGGGTTAAGACGCGAGGAAGATATTTCCTATATAAACGAAGCAAAGCCCGATCTTGCGGGATTTATCCTTGCGGAAGGCTACCGCAGGACGATCTCTCCCGAAACTGCGGAAATGCTTGCGAAACAGCTTGACCCTTCGGTGAAAGCGGTGGGAGTTTTCATAGACCAGCCCGTGGGATCTGTTGCGGAGACTGCCGCAAAAGCGGGATTTTATGCCGTACAGCTGCAAGGCAGCGAGGACGCGGAGTATATCTCCGCGCTCAGAAAGATCTCCGATGTGAAGATATGGAAAGCCGTGCGCGTCCAAACCGCAGCGGATATTTCCGCTGCCGAAAAGCTTGGCGCGGATATGCTGGTCCTCGACAGCTATTCCCCGAGCGCCAACGGAGGCACGGGAAAGACCGCAGACTGGGAACTTATACGGCGGACGAAAATTTCCATGCCATATCTTTTAGCAGGCGGGATAAACGCGGACAATATTTCCGAGGCAATGAAAATTTCCCCTTACGGCGTGGATATCTCGGGCGGAACGGAAACGGACGGCGTGAAAGATCCTGCCAAAATAAAAGCGATCATGAATTTAGTACGAAAGGTTGATAAAAATGTCTGAAACTTCAAAGGGAAGATTTGATATATTCGGCGGACAGTATGTTCCCGAGACAGTTATGAACGCGGTCAACGAACTTGACGCGGCATACACGAAATACAAAGACGATCCCGATTTCAAAAACGAACTGAAAACTCTTTACAGGGATTATGCGGGCAGACCTTCACTGCTTTACTATGCAGAAAAAATGACAAAGGATCTTGGCGGCGCAAAAATTTACATCAAGCGTGAAGATCTTAACCATACAGGTTCGCATAAGATAAATAACGTTCTCGGACAGATACTTCTTGCTAAAAGAATGGGCAAGACCCGCATTATCGCGGAAACGGGAGCGGGGCAGCACGGCGTTGCAACGGCAACGGTATGCGCGCTTTTCGGTCTGGAATGTCAGGTCTACATGGGCGCGGAAGACGCCGTGCGCCAGTCGCTCAATGCTTACAGAATGGAACTTCTCGGTTCGAGCGTTATCGCCGTCCATGAGGGAACGAACACTCTTAAAGACGCCATAAACGCAGCCATGCGTGATTGGGCGGAAAATGTAAACACCACTTTTTACTGCATAGGTTCGGTAATGGGACCGCACCCCTACCCTGCCATGGTCCGTGATTTCCAGAAAATAATCTCGGAAGAGATACGGGAACAGCTCATGGAAAAAGAGGGAAAACTTCCCGACTGCGTATGCGCTTGCGTCGGCGGCGGATCGAACTCTATGGGGGCGTTCTATGACTTTATAAACGATAAGTCCGTTCGCCTTGTGGGAGCGGAAGCGGCAGGTCTCGGCGTTGAAACAGGCAAGCACGCCTCCACTATCGCCAAAGGAACGGTAGGTATCTTCCACGGAATGAAATCACTTTTCCTGCAAAACGAGTTCGGACAGATAGACCCTGTTTACTCCATTTCCGCAGGACTTGACTACCCCGGAATAGGTCCCGAACACGCTATGCTCCATAAAACGGGACGCGCGGAGTATATGCCCGTAACCGATGAAGAAGCCGTTCAGGCGTTCGAGTATCTTTCACGGACGGAAGGGATAATCCCCGCTATCGAATCCGCACACGCGGTAGCTGCCGCAAGGAAGATCGCCCCATCAATGAGCAAGGATCAGATACTTGTTATAAATCTTTCGGGACGCGGTGACAAGGACGTTTATTCTATCGCAAAATACCGCGGAAAAGACGTTGTAAACTCTTGATAGAAAGGAAGCATACCCATGAACAGAATAGAAAAAACGCTTGCCGAACTTAAAAATAAAGGCGAAAAAGCGCTCATAACTTTTGTAACGGCAGGAGATCCCGATCTTGAAACCACGGAAAAACTTGTGCTGAAAATGTTTGAAAGCGGTTCGGACATAATAGAGATAGGCGTTCCGTTTTCCGATCCCGTTGCGGAAGGAAAGGTGATACAGCTTGCGAGTCTGCGTTCGCTTTCGCAGGGAACGGATCTGACGGGCATTTTCGGCATGGTGGAAAAACTCCGCAAACAGACCGACAAGCCGCTTATACTTATGATGTACATCAACACTATCTTCCGTTTCGGAACGGAGAAATTCTTCACGCTCTGCAAAGAGAAAGGCATTGACGGAGTAATCGTTCCCGATCTGCCGTATGAGGAGCGGAACGAGATAAGACCATATGCAAAGAAAAACGATATTTTTGCAATAAGCATGGTCGCGCCGACGTCGCATCAGAGGATCGCGGATATAGCTTCCGAAGCGGAAGGTTTCCTGTACTGTGTTTCCTCAACGGGCGTAACGGGAACGAGAAGCAAGTTCACTACGGATTTTGATGAATTTTTCGGAGAGATAAAAAAGAGCTGCAAAGTTCCCGCCATGGTGGGATTCGGAATTTCCGGTCCCGAGCAGGCGAAAAAGATGAGCGGTTACTGTGACGGTATAATCGTAGGAAGCGCGGTAGTAAAGATCGTTGCAGAATACGGAAAGGGCTCCCCCGACAAAGTAGGCGAATTTGTAAGATCGCTCAAAGACGCGATACTTTAATTATCAGAGTTGAGAGCAGGCTGAGCCTGCACGCTTTCAGGCGTAGTTTAGTGACTTTCCGCCTAAGTATACCGTGCATTAAGTAAAATTAAATCTGCAAAAACATGAGAGTTGGGATATAAGCGTTACTGCAATATCTCAACTCTCTTATTGGGTTTTGTCGGGAATTTAAAATTTTTTCAAAAATTTCCTTGACAAATTTACTCCGATGTGGTAAAATATATTTTAGTTAGTTAATGCTAACTAAAGGAGGTGAGATAATGAGCGTAGTAGTCATAGGCGGTAATGACTGCATGGCATCGCGTTATAAAAATATCTGCAAGGAATATAACTGTAAAGCTAAAGTTTTTACACAAATGCCCACGGATCTTGAAAATAAACTCGGTGAACCCGATCTTATGGTGGTTTTCACAAATACTTGTTCCCATAAAATGGTCACGACGGTGGATCGCCGTTCGGAAAAACGCAATATCCCCGTGTCAAAGATCCACAGCGCAAGCGTTACGGCGCTTAGAACTGTTCTGAAGCAATATTGCGGCGGTACCGAAACTTGATGTCGGAAACTTTTTATGTGGAATATCTTAATTTTTGCGTAAAATTTTGTCGCAAATGTATAACCGAGGATATTTTTTATAGGAACTTTTGGCTAAAACGGCGGAATTTTTCAAAGCCTATTGACATTTTGATATAAATGGAGTATCATAATTATTGGTTAGCAGTTGTTAACTAAATTTTTAAGTATTCCGGTTAGTCTTATCTAACTAAAACACGGGAGGTATGTGCCATGCCTTTAGCCTTCGCAAATGCAGGAGAAGAAAATATCATCAAAAAAATAGGCGGGAACCCCGAAACAAAAAAGTTCCTCGAAAATCTCGGCTTCGTTGTGGGCGGAACAGTGACCGTTATCAACGAGATCGGCGGGAACGTCATAGTTAACGTTAAAAATTCACGGGTTGCCGTTTCAAAAGAAATGGCAAACAGAATTATGGTTTGAAATAATTTATAGATCGGAGGTCTTGAAAATGTCAACGCTCAAAGAAGCACAAGTCGGTCAGACCGTAACGGTGAAAAAACTGTGCGGAGAAGGCGCGGTAAAACGCCGTATCATGGATATGGGCATAACAAAGGGTACGGAAGTCTATATCCGCAAAGTTGCGCCGCTTGGCGACCCCATAGAAGTTACCGTCCGCGGATATGAACTTTCTCTCAGAAAAGCCGATGCGGAAAACATAGAAACGGCTTGATCTCGGCTTGTTTTTTTGCGGGATAGTTAGCTTATACTAACAATTTTCCGTAAAATCGTATAATTTAGTTAGCAGTCGCTAAGAAAGGAAATGCTTTATGGAGATAAGAATTGCTCTTGCCGGAAATCCTAACTGCGGCAAGACCACACTTTTCAACGCTCTGACAGGTTCAAACCAATTTGTCGGAAACTGGCCGGGCGTTACCGTTGAGAAAAAAGAAGGCAGACTGAAAGGGCATAAAGATGTTATCATCACCGACCTGCCGGGAATTTATTCGCTTTCCCCTTACACCCTTGAAGAAGTTGTCGCAAGGAATTACCTTATCGGCGAACGCCCCGACGCAATTCTCAACATCATTGACGGAACTAACCTCGAACGCAATCTTTACCTTACCACACAGCTTGTTGAACTGGGCATACCCGTTGTCGCGGCGGTAAATATGATGGACGTTGTAAGGAAAAACGGCGACAAGATAGACTTTGACCGTCTTTCCGAGGAACTGGGATGTAAGGTAACGGAAATTTCCGCTCTTAAAAACGAGGGCATAACCAATGCCGCCGAAGCTGCCATTGAAGCAGCAAAGTCAAAAGTTCCCGCGATCCCGCAGCACAGTTTCTGCGGCTGCGTTGAACACGCTGTCGCACACATTGAAGAAGCAGTGCTGCATGACGTTCCCGAAGAACGGCAGCGTTGGTATGCAATAAAAATTTTCGAGCGTGACGAAAAAGTCCTCGAGACTCTGAACATTCCCGCCGAAACAAAAGCGCATATCGAAAACGATATTGCCGCCGCGGAAAAAGAAATGGACGACGACTCCGAAAGCATCATCACCAACGAACGTTACATATACATCGCTTCCGTCATAAAAGGCTGTTACAAAAAGAAAAGCAAAGGCAGCATGACTGTTTCAGACAAGATAGACAAAATAGTTACGAACCGCATACTTGCACTGCCCATTTTTGCGGTGGTAATGTTCATTGTCTACTATGTTTCGGTAACGACTGTGGGAACATGGGCTACAGACTGGGCAAATGACGGAGTTTTCGGCGACGGCTGGCATTTGTTCGGTATCGAAAGCCTTTGGATACCCGGAATTCCCGTTCTTGTTGAAAATCTCCTTAACAGCATCGGCTGCGCGGACTGGCTGCAAAGTCTTATTCTTGACGGAATTATCGGCGGCGTTGGCGCAGTGCTCGGATTTGTTCCGCAAATGCTCGTGCTGTTCATATTCCTTGCATTTCTGGAATCCTGCGGATATATGGCGCGTATCGCGTTCGTTATGGACAGGATCTTCCGTAAATTCGGACTTTCGGGAAAATCATTTATCCCCATGCTTATAGGCACAGGCTGCGGCGTTCCGGGAATAATGGCTTCAAGAACTATCGAAAACGAACGTGACAGGCGCATGACCATCATGACGACAACATTTATCCCATGCGGCGCAAAACTTCCCATCATCGGACTTATCGCAGGCGCACTTTTCAACAATGCGGGCTGGGTAGCTGTTTCCGCATACTTCATCGGCGTAGGAGCAATAATAGTTTCGGGAATTATCCTGAAGAAAACGAAAATGTTCGCAGGCGACCCTGCGCCGTTCGTAATGGAACTTCCCGCATATCACCTTCCCACCGTGGGAAATGTTCTCCGCTCAATGTGGGAGCGCGGTTGGTCTTTCATAAAGAAAGCGGGAACTATAATTCTTTTGTCAACTATCGTACTCTGGTTCCTTATGGGATTTGGCGTTGAGAACGGCAGCTTCGGCATGGTGGAGGAAATAGATAACTCCATACTTTCAAAGATCGGCGGAGCCATCGCATGGATATTTGCTCCTCTCGGCTGGGGCGACTGGAAAGCAGCCGTTGCAGCGGTAACGGGACTTATCGCAAAGGAAAATGTAGTTGCAACATACGGTTCGCTTTATCACTTTGCGGAAGAAGTTTCCGAAAACGGCGACGAGATCTGGGGAAGCCTTGCAGCGGAATTCACCGCGCTTGCGGGATATTCGTTCCTGATATTCAACCTGCTGTGTGCGCCGTGCTTTGCGGCTATCGGAGCGATCAGACGTGAAATGAACAGCGGAAAATGGACGGCATTTGCCATAGCATATCAGTGCATATTCGCATATGCGATATCGCTCATAGTATATCAGTTCGGACTGCTTTTCACGGGAAATGTAAATGTTGTAGGTCTGATATTTGCGATCGCCGTACTGGCGTTTATGATCTATATGCTTGCAAGACCTTACAAGGAAAGCGACCGCCTAACTGCCGATGTCCGCATAAAAGCCAAAGCATGATCTTTCGAGGGGGGGATATTTATGGCTGAATTTTTCACCGAAAATTTCGGCACGATAATTGCGGCGATAATTCTTATACTTGTGGTGGCACTTATCATTTCGGGCATCAGAAAGGATAAAAAGGCAGGTAAGTCCTCCTGTGGTGGAAGCTGCGGGTGCTGTCCGAATTCGGCATTGTGTCACAGCGGAAAGAATTTCCGTCCGCAGCACAGATAGAACGATAACAAAGCCCGTTCCGTCCGGAACGGGCTTTTCTGCGCCATTCATCAAAAATTATCCTCATACCCCTTGCAATTTTCCTGAAATGTTGTATAATTATATTAATCGTGCTTGTAAAAGAAATTTATTACATATTGAAAAGGAATGATATTTATGGCGGAAAAAAAATTCAGCGTTGAACTTCAGACTATCATAGACGAATTTCACCTCGAAACTATCTATCTCCCCGAAGATCACTCAAAACTTATAGTTGACGAGACCGATATCAACCGCCCGGGACTCCAGCTTATGGGATTTTATGAGTATTTTAACAACGAGCGTATCCAGATAGTGGGAAAAATGGAGTTCGCTTACCTTGCTACCATCGACGAGCAAAGCCGCTATGAACGCTTGGATATGCTCTTCTCTCAGCATATCCCCGCTCTGATAATTTCAAGAGAACTCCCCTATTTCCCCGAAATGGTGGAGATCGCCCAGAAATACGAAGTCCCGCTGCTGCGCACAAAAGACAGCACTTCAAGCTTTATGGCTGCGCTTATAGCTTTCCTGAACCTGCACCTTGCACCGAGAATAACCCGCCACGGCGTTCTTATAGAAGTCCACGGCGAAGGTATGCTTATCCTCGGTGAAAGCGGCGTGGGAAAAAGCGAAACTGCCGTTGAACTTATAAAGCGCGGACACAGGCTCGTTGCGGACGACGCCGTGGAGATACGCCGCGTTTCAAACATAAGTCTCGTAGGCTCTTCACCGGAAAATATCCGCCACTTTCTTGAGATACGCGGCATAGGCATAGTCAACGCCCGCCGTCTGTTCGGCATGGGCGCGGTAAAAGTTACCGAAAAGATAGATATGATCGTGGAACTCGAACCTTGGGACAGCGAAAAAGTTTACGACCGCATGGGCGTGGACAACGAATATACTTCCATTCTCGGAGTAAAAGTCCCATGCGCTACAATACCCGTAAAGCCCGGACGTAACCTTGCGGTGATCCTTGAAGTCGCCGCCATGAACAACCGTCAGAAAAAAATGGGCTACAACGCCGCTCAGGAACTTCTGGACAACCTCGGTCTCGACATGGACAAAAAAGAGACCATCAAAAAATGGGATATTTATTAATTGGAGGAAATCGCTTTGCATATTATCGCCGACCTTCACACACATACGGTAGCTTCAACACACGCCTATTCTACAGTTCTTGAAAACGCCGAATATGCCGCAAAAGCGGGGCTTTCAGCACTTGCGGTAACGGATCACACCCCCGCTTCAACAGACGGACCTCATGTGTGGCATTTCCATAATCTGCATAAGGCTCTTCCCCGCGAACTGCTCGGGGTAAAGCTTATTTTCGGCGCGGAATCAAGTATAATCGACTACGAGGGGCATATAGACTTTCCCCATGAAGAATGTAAAGACCTTGACTGGATAATCGCTTCGATACACCGAAATCAGCTTGCAAAAGCTTCTCCCGATGTGATAACGAAACTTTATCTCGGAGTCGCCGAAAACCCCGATGTGGATATGATAGGTCACTGCGCAACTACAGGCTACGAATTTGATTACGAAAAATGCCTGAAAAAATTTAAGGAATACGGCAAGATAGTAGAAATAAACGAAAGTTCCATCACTTGGAAAAATACTTCCGACAACTATCGGGAGATCATACGAATATGCAAAAAATTTGAGATCCCCGTTGCGGTGAATTCGGACGCTCACTTCTGCGGACTTATCGGAAAGACCGAGCGCGCTTTTGCACTGCTTGAAGAACAGTGTTTCCCCGAGAAACTGATAATAAATTCCGACTTTGAAATGCTGAAAGAACACATTAACTCCAAAAAAGGAAATATTCTTTAAGGCAGTTACATAAAATTTAGATAAAGACATATCCGGAAGGGGCGGAAACTATGGACTCCCGAATAAAAAATATTTCCGATGAAGCGCAAAAACTCGGCTGCACTGTTGAAACGGGTGCCGTTCTGAAAGATCATACCACATTCAGAATTGGCGGGAAATGCGATCTGCTGATAAAACTTAACGGTGAGGAAAGTTTCCTGCGGCTGATACCGCTTGCCGAGAAGCTGAATGCGCCGTATTACATTTTCGGGAAAGGCTCGAACCTTATCGTCGATTCGGACGGCATAAGCGGCGTTGTTTTTGTAGTGGGAAAAGACTTCTCCGATATCTCACGAAGCGGGAACGTTCTTACCTGTCAGTCGGGAGCGTCTCTTTCAAAGATATGCCTTTATGCTCTGGAAAACAGCCTTTCGGGTCTTGAGTTCGCCTACGGTATCCCCGGAACTCTCGGCGGAGCAGTGTTTATGAACGCGGGGGCTTACGGCGGCGAAATGAAAGACGTTATCGCTTCGGTAAAAGCTATGGACAGACAAGGGAACGTTAAAACATATCTCCCCCATGAACTGGAACTTTCCTACCGCTGCAGCCGCTTTAAAAACAGCGGAGAAATTATCCTTTCTGCGGATATACGCCTTGAAAACGGCGATAAAACGGAAATAAAGGCGAAAATGGACAAGCTGACCGAACAGCGCCGTTCCAAACAGCCACTTGAATTCCCCAGCGCGGGAAGTACCTTCAAACGCCCCGAAGGAAGTTATGCTTCACTTCTCATTGAACAGTGCGGACTGAAAGGCGTTCATGTGGGCGACGCGGAAGTCAGCACCAAGCACAGCGGTTTTATCATAAACAAAGGAAATGCGGACTTTTCACAGCTTATGGAACTTATAAATATCGTCAAAAACACCGTTAAGGAAAAAACAGGATATGTTCTGGAATGTGAACCGCTTATAATTTCGGATAAAAAAGAATTTTCACCCAAAAAGGAGGAAGATCTATGAAATTTCTGATAGTTACGGGAATGTCAGGCTCGGGAAAATCAGGAGCGGTAAACATTCTCGAAGATATAGGCTACTACTGTATAGACAATATCCCTCCTCAGCTGATACCTAAGTTTGCAGAAATATGCGTCAGCAACGGTCAGATGAAAAAAGTTGCGATCGTTACGGATATACGCGGAGGAGAGCTTTTCCTCGAACTTGACGAAGGTCTTAATTATCTTAAAGAAAATAATATGGAAACTTCCATACTTTTCCTTGACGCAAGCGATGACGTCCTGATAAAACGCTACAAAGAGACCCGCCGCAAACACCCTCTTGACGAACAGAGCCACGGCAGTCTCCAGAGCGCGATAAATACGGAAAGAAAGATCCTCGCTTCCGTACGCGAACGTGCGGATTACTACATTGACACCTCGGAACTTTCAATGGGTCAGCTGAAAGAAACGGTATACTCTATCTTCCTTGAAGATCCCAATGCTTCAATGATAGTGAAAGTAATGTCTTTCGGCTATAAATACGGAGTTTCAAGAGAAGCGGATCTTGTTTTCGATGTGCGCTGCCTGCCGAACCCGTTCTATATCCCCGAACTGAAACACCACACGGGCTTGGAAAGCTGCGTAAGCGATTATGTGATGAAATTCGAGCAGTCACAGACGCTCCTCACAAAGCTTCAGGATCTGTTGGATTTCCTTATACCGCTTTATATCCATGAAGGCAAAAGCCAGCTCGTTATCGCTTTCGGCTGCACGGGCGGGAAACACCGCAGCGTTACCTATGCGGAAGCGATATATAAATACCTTTGCGGCAAAAATATGAAGTGCCGCATTTGCCACAGGGACATTAACAAGGATAGATAAGGAATGATATAGATGTCATTTTCTCATTCGGTAAAAAAAGAGCTTTGCTCGGTAATTACCGACAAGGACAGGAAATATTGCTGTCTTTACGGAATGCTGCTCTTTTGCAGGATATTTTCCGCGGAAGCGATAGTTTTCCAGACGGAAAACTATGAGGTCTGCGGACTTTTCCGCAGACTTGCGGACGATGTGATAGGCGGAAAAAATATTACGGAAGTTTCCGAAATAAAAAAGAAAAACGGCGGCGCGCTGTACTCGATCAGTGTGCCGTCAGAACATTACAGGGAAGAAATTATTTACCGTTTCAGGATATCAGGACGCGCGGTCATTCACAGGATCCGGACGGATATCATCGACAACAACAGTGTATTCGCATTTATCGCGGGAGCATTTCTTTCCTGCGGCAGCGTAACGGAGCCGATAAAAGAATATCATCTGGAATTTGCCGTGCCGTATCGGGAACTTGCAGCCGATCTTACCGAACTGCTCGTTTCGGTCGGAGTAAATGCAAAATATGCCGAGCGAAAAAATGCATATGTCATATACCTTAAAGACAGCGAAGCGATAGAGGACTTGCTTACTCTCATGGGCGCAACAATGAGCAGCATAGATCTTATGAACGTTAAGATCTACAAGGACGTCCGCAACAAAGCGAACCGCATCGCAAACTGCGATGCCGCAAATATAGAACGCACCCTGCGCGCTTCCGAAAAACAGATAGAAGATATAGAATATATAATGCATACGGAAGGACTTGACAGCCTTACTCCGGAACTTAAAAATATGGCTGAACTGCGTGTGGAAAATCCCGATGTTTCACTGAAAGAACTGGGAGAAATGCTGGACAAGCCCATCGGACGTTCGGGAGCGAACCACAGACTGAAAAAACTTTCCGAGATCGCGGACAAGATACGGGAAGAACGGAGCAAACGGGGCGAAATTTAAAAAGGACGGTGAAAACGTGTCGTTCGTACATCTTCATCTTCACAGCGAATACAGCCTTCTGGACGGCGCGTGCAGGCTGAAACAGCTGGTCTCACGGGCAAAAGAACTCGAACAGACTGCCGTTGCGGTAACGGATCACGGAAATATGTATGCAGCGGTAGAGTTCTACAACGAAGCGACCGCACAGGGAATAAAACCTATAATAGGCTGCGAAGTGTATGTTGCTCCGAGAACAAGGTTCGATAAGATACACGGTCAGGACAACAAGCCTTATCACCTTGTCCTGCTCTGCGAAAACAATACAGGTTACCATAATCTTGTAAAATTGGTCTCCTACGGCTATACGGAAGGATTTTACAATAAGCCCCGCGTGGATATTGAACTTCTCGAAAAATACCACGAGGGGATAATTGCGCTTTCGGGCTGCCTTGCGGGAGAACTGCCGAGAAAACTTTCAAACGGCGAATACGAAAACGCAAAAGCCGCAGCTTTGAAATATCTTGAAATTTTCGGCGAGGGAAATTACTATATCGAAGTGCAGGATCACTTGATCCCCGAAGAAGAACGCATACTTCCGCTGCTGTATAAACTTTCCGCAGAAACAGGCATACCGCTTGCCGCAACGAATGATGCGCATTATATTTTAAAAGAAGATGCCGATATACAAAGAGTCCTTACGGCAATACAGACAAATACACCGCTCAGTGAACCGGATCCACTGTCTTTCCCTACAAACGAATTCTACATGAAGTCGGAACAGGAAATGAAGGAACTTTTTTCAAAAGTCCCGCAGGCTGTGGAAAATACCGCTAAGATCGCGGAAAGATGCAGCGTTTCATTTGAGTTCGGGAAAATAAAGCTGCCAAAGTTTACGGCTGAAGGAGTTACGGATAATGTAAAATATTTCAGGGAACTTTGTTACGCAGGAATGAAAAAACATTACGGCGAACACCCTTCCGAAGAAGTCACCGAAAGAATGGAATATGAACTTGACGTGATAATACGCATGGGTTTTACAGACTATTACCTGATAGTCTGGGATTTTATACGCTATGCAAAAGAAAACGGCATACCCGTTGGTCCGGGACGAGGCTCGGGCGCGGGAAGTCTTGCGGCATACTGCATAGGCATAACGGGCATCGATCCGATACGGTACAATTTGCTTTTTGAAAGGTTCCTTAACCCTGAAAGAGTATCTATGCCTGATTTTGATGTAGATTTCTGCTACGAAGGCAGGCAAAAAGTTATCGACTATGTTGTAAAAAAATACGGATCGGACAGAGTTGCACAGATAATAACTTTCGGTACAATGGCTGCAAAAGCCGCCTTGCGCGACGTGGGACGGATAATGGAAATGCCGTATCAGACAGTTGACAAAACAGCAAAACTCATACCTTTCGGTATGCACGTCACCCTTGATTCGGCTATGAAAGAAAGCGAAGAACTTTCCGCGCTATACAAAAGCGATCCGACGGTGAAGATCCTTATAGATACGGCTGCAAAGCTTGAAGGTATGCCGAGACACGCTTCAACGCACGCGGCGGGAGTAGTTATCTCCGACGCGCCTGTAAGCGACTATGTTCCTGTGCAGCTTAACGGGAATTCCGTTGTGACGCAGTATGTTTTCCCCGTTCTGGAAAGCCTCGGACTGCTTAAAATGGATTTTCTCGGACTGCGTAACCTTACTGTCATACGCGACGCTTCGGATTTCATAAGAAAGAACGTGCCGGGTTTTGACATTGAACAGATACCTATAGATGACAAAGCAGTATTTGAAATGATATCGCGCGGGCAGACAACAGGCATATTCCAGCTTGAAAGCAGCGGTATGAGACAAGTCCTTATGCGTCTGCGCCCTGAAAATATCGAAGATGTGATCGCGGTAATATCCCTTTACCGTCCCGGACCTATGGACAGTATACCAAAATATATCGAATGCCGCCATGACAAGTCAAAGGTAACTTATAAACACCCGATATTAAAGGATATCCTTGAAGTTACCTACGGCTGCATAGTTTATCAGGAGCAGGTAATGGAGATCTGCCGCAAAATGGCAGGATATTCATACGGACGTGCTGACCTTGTCCGCAGAGCAATGGCTAAGAAAAAACATGATGTCATGCTGAAAGAACGCGAAGTTTTTGTTGATGGAGCAAAGAAAAACGGAGTTCCCGAAGATACGGCAAATGATATTTTTGATGAAATGGTAAGCTTTGCTTCCTACGCATTCAACAAATCCCATGCCGCGGCGTATGCGCTTATATGTTACCGTACGGCATATCTCAAATGTCACTATTTTAGGGAATATATGGCTGCCCTTATGACGAGCTGCCTTGACAGCGTGGGTAAACTTATAGAATATACCGCCGAATGTTCCAAAAACGGAGTAAAGGTGCTTATCCCCGATATAAACGAGAGCGGAGCGGGATTTGCGCCCGTAAACGAGGGGATACGCTTTGCTCTATCGGCTGTAAAAGGTCTGGGCATAAATTCTATAAGCGAGATAATTTCCGAAAGAGAACGGAGCGGCAGGTTCACGTCATTGGAAAATTTCTGTAAACGCATAAACGGTAAAGACGTCAACCGCAAAAGCATCGAAAATCTTATAAAATGCGGAGCATTCGACAGCTTAGGCATGAACCGCCGCGAAATGGCTGAAAATTATGACCGAATTTTCAGCGGCATACAAGCTTTTTCCGCGCGTAACATGGAAGGACAGATAAACTTTTTCGACATGAGCGACAGCGGCGGCACCGAGACCGTTTCCATAGAGCATATGGAGGAATATCCCCTTCCTGAACTTTTAGAAGCGGAAAAAGATGTTATCGGTATGTATCTTTCAGGACATCCTCTGCAGGAATACAAAGTCTATTCGGATCTGTGCAGAATGAACACGATATCCCAACTTTACGAAGAACCGCCCGCACTTAAAGACGGAGCGGACTTGTCCATGTTCTGCATGATACGTCAGGTAAAGCTTTATACACAAAAAAACGGTGCAAAAATGGCATTCCTCAACATTGAGGATATGACAGGCGAAGCGGAAGCGATAGTTTTTGCGGACACGTTAGCGTCTTTCGGCAATGCCTTGCGCAAAGGGCGCGCCATTTTTATGAGAGCAAAGCTTTCCTATAAGGACGATTCGCCGAAGCTTATCGCCGATAAGCTGATACCCGCGGAAAAATATCCTTCTTATCATAAGGATATGAAGCTTTTCATCAGGCTCGGCAGCAATGAGGACAAGAAGATGAAGGATATTTTATCGCTTTGCGGAAAATATCCGGGCGGAACAAAAGTTATACTTTACCTGCATGATATAAAGCGGCAGATATCGCCGAAAAACATTTCCGGCGTAAGAATATGCGATGAACTTGCAAAGGAGATCTGCAAAATTGCGGGAGAAGAAAACGCTGCGATGAAATAAAGCATTTGCAGCGTTTTTTTATTTTATATTAACGAAATTCAATTTGATTAACAAAATATTTATTGTTTATTCAGCAAAGTATACAAACTTTTGAAAATGCTCTTTATTTTTTAAATATAGTGTGATATAATAATGAATAATCACAAGGAATTTCCGAAAAAACTGATGGGAGGGTCATTTTTATGTCAGAAATAACAAATTCCGTATACCAAAAATCTATCGAACGCACCGCTTCAGCACTTAAAGCCAACAATATGCTGCCTTATATAGCCAAAAATAAGTCGGAAGCCCTTTCTTTGATAAAAGATATCCTTACCGAAGGCGCAACAGTTGCCTGCGGCGGCTCGGTAACGCTTTCCGAAATAGGAGCAACGGAACTTCTCCGCTCGGGCGCATATAACTTCCTCGACCGTGAGGGAAAGTCTCCCGAAGAAGTACAGAAAATTTACCGCGATGCGTTTTCAGCCGATTTCTATCTTACAAGCGCAAATGCAATAACCGAAAACGGCGAACTTTACAACGTTGACGGCAACAGCAACCGCGTTGCGGCAATATGTTTCGGACCGAAGTCTGTTATCGTTGTTGCCGGCAGGAACAAGCTGGTAAGAACTCTTGATGACGCCGTTATGCGTGTAAAGAGCATTGCCGCACCCGCAAACACCGCCAGACTCGGCTGTGAAACATACTGTCTGAGCAAAGGCGAGTGCATGGCGCTTGCATCGGGTTCATCGGGAATGACAGACGGCTGCCGCAGCAAAGACAGGATATGCTGTTCATATGTAGTTACCGCGCAGCAGCGCATCAAGGACAGGATAAAGGTGATACTTGTAAACGAGGATATTGGATTTTAAGAGAATACATATGGGTAATATCGCATTTGCGCAATGTTACCCCAGACTGTCGAAAAGCTTTAAAATAGGCGCGAACAAACTAAAAAACGAAAAACAAAACTTTGCCCGAAAAGCTGATCCAGCGCAGCCGCGCTGGCGGGGTTGAGGGGCGGAGCCCTCATCGCCGTCCGCAGACGGCGAAATCCCCTAATGCCTTTAGGAGCTCCGCAGGGGGTGAATTGCTGTCGCAGACAGCAAGAGGGGGAAGCCCTGCGATAGAGGGCTTCCCCCTTGGCATTAACGGTTATTGCCATTTAAGCCTTGCCAAACAGCCCGGTGAGCTGTTTGGCAATACAGAGCAATTTGTTTTTCTAAAAAATGATCCGTTGTTTGACAAAAAAATTATGTCATGCTTTATCGACAAGTTCGGGTAATATTGCATTTGTGCAATATTACCTATATTTTTCTCCAAAATATTTTAAATTTATTTATTTTTACCGATAGATGTGTAATTATTGTATGAAAATATCTGCAATTAATTAATTGTAATAAAGGTCGGAACAGTGTATAATAATATACATAAAGGATAGCAATGACACCTTGACCTGTCTAAACTCTCTCTTAAAATATTTTTTATTAAAAAAGAAACGGACATTTGCTCGATGTCCGTTTTTTACATTTCCTTCATAAAATGTAACGAATTGTTAAAAATGCAAATTGATTAATATTATTTGTATTGAAAATTCATAAATATATGGTATAATGATTATGAAGGTTTATAGCCTTAATGCCGTGAGCAAAACTTTTGAAGGAGTCTTGTCTTTATATTATGGCTGAACTTGTATACAATGAGCAGGGACGCTTGCTCTTTACCGAAGAAATGAGAAAAGAATATACGATCCTTATCCCCAATATGCTCCCTATACACTTCACCATGCTCGAAAGGATCTTCAATAACCACGGCTATAAAGTCAAACTTCTCAAAACCATCGGCAGGAAAATAATAGACGAAGGCTTGGAAAATGTCCATAACGATACCTGTTATCCTGCCTTGCTTTGCGTCGGACAGTTTATAGACGCTCTTAAATCCGGCGAGTACGACATCAACAAAACTGCCCTTATGATGGTTCAGACAGGCGGCGGCTGCCGCGCTTCCAACTATATCCACCTCATAAGAAAAGCTTTGAAACGCTGCGGTATGGAACAAGTCCCCGTGATCTCTCTTAACCTTGCGGGGCTTGAAAAAAATCCCGGGTTCCACCTTACGGTGGATATGATGGCTCAGTTCATCACAGGGATATGCTACGCCGACCTTTTGATGCTGCTCGCAAATCAAGTCCGCCCATATGAAAAAAACAAAGGCGAGACCGACAAGCTCATCAATACTTGGATAGACCGCTTGGTAAACCTTAAATTCAGTTACACCGCTTTCAATAAAGTTTCTTCACAGATAGTGAAAGACTTTGAAGCAATTCCATATACCCCCGATCCTGATAAGATCAAAGTCGGCATAGTCGGAGAAATATTTATAAAATATTCCCCTTTCGGCAACAACGAACTCCAGAAATTCCTCGAAAGCGAAGGCTGCGAGGTCTGCTGCCCCGGATTGATCGACTTCCTCATATTCATGGGCGATCATCAGGTCGTCGAAACAAAGCTTTATCACACAAAATATAAAAAATATATTGCTTCCTCGGCAATAAAAGGCTTCTTTAAAATGATGCAGAACAAGATCATCAAAGCCATTGCAGGCACAAGGTTCCGCCCGCCCGCAAAATTCGAGGAGACCAAGAAAAATGTCCTGCCCTTCCTCTCCCCCGCCAACAAAATGGGCGAAGGCTGGCTGCTTACCGCAGAAATGGTGGAACTTATCGGCAGCGGCATAAATAACATAGTTTGCGCTCAGCCTTTCGGCTGTCTGCCCAACCATATCGTCGGCAAAGGAATGATACGCAAAATACGTTCAGTCCTTCCGCAGGCTAATATAGTTGCAATAGATTATGACCCCGGCGCTACAAAAGTAAATCAGGAAAATCGTATCAAGCTTATGCTCTCCTCCGTGAAAGCAAAGCCCGAACATTCTTAATAAATGAAAGGATCGTGATGTTATGTCATTGTACGGTATCAACGCGTATACCTCAAATTACGGCTCGCTTTATTCGGGGCTGTACAACCGTAAGTCATCTTTCGGCAACAGCACTTCCGAACTTCTGGATCTTGCCAAAAAGGTAGATCAGGTTCGCAGCGCAAGCTTCAAAAAGAACGCTCTGGAAGAGTTCAAGAAAATTTTTGCCGAGGAAAATGATAATTCCACAAGCGAAGACTCCTTAAAACTTTCACAGAACGCAAAGGATCTTAGCGGTTACGCCGCAGCACTTGCTACAGGCAGCGCTGATTTCAGCGATCCGGAGAAAACGCTTTCCTCTGTAAAGAACTTCGTTGAAAGCTATAACAACACCCTTGACAGCATACAGAATTCCGATAACGTTTCTATCCTTGAAAAGGGCGTTTCAATGGTAAATACTTCTAAGGCATTTTCAAGAACTCTCGGAAGGATCGGTATCTCCGTCGGCAGCGATAACCGCCTTACACTTAATGAAGATACTTTAAAGACCGCTTCCGAAGGAACCCTCAAATCACTTTTCTCGGGAAGTTATTCCTACGCAAACAAGATCGCTGATAAAGCTTCATTTGTAAACAGAGCGGCTGCTCTACAGTCCCAGTATTCCAACCCTTATACATACAACAACAAGCGCGGATTGGATTTTTACACACAAATGGCGTCAAACATATTCAGCGGAAAATTCTGATAGCTGCATAAAAAGTTCTGACCTCGGCTGCATAAACAGCCGAGGTTTTATTTTGCAAAAAATAATATGTTTGTTTGAAAACAAAACTAATACTATCAAAACTTATATTTTTAAACTCAAAAAGCCGCAGGATAAAACCTGCGGCTCCGAATTTATATTGATAAAATATGGCTTTTCAGCACAACTAAATGTTCAGGCGGACTCACTCCCAACTATCAGATTTTTAAATAACTCCGAACATTTTTCATATAGCCACCGCTTCCTTTCAAAAACTATGGTAACAAGCGGATAGATATTTGCTTATGCCATTGGACTCACTCCCTGAAAATCAATATTTCTTACTGTAAACTGACCTGCGCATAAAGCAGCAACTCCTTCGGAAATATTTATCATGAGAATAAGACTATGCCATGGGACTCACTCCTTAACTTTAAATTTTCCTAAGATACAGAATTGAACGGATCATATCGATCGACTCCTTCTGAAATTGTAAATCAATTAAGGTTAAGGCATTGAAGCCGCAAACTATGCCATTGGACTCACTCCTGCATTTTCAGATTTTTTTATTGGAAGCTGTTATCATTACCATACATCATCACTCAATTTCCTTATTATCAGGATATCCGAGATCGGTCAAAACCGTTATGACTGTCCTGTTGGACTCACCTCTTTCAAAAATTATTCAGATATTCAGATCGTGGTAAGCATATTCAAGTTTCCTCATATGCGATCCCTTCTTTACAAATTATTGTATTGAAAAATTTAACCGGTCAGGTGGTCTCACTCCAATCAATTTAATTCATGATATATCTGATACCTTTATAAATTCCCATCATAGGACATCGCCCCTTAACGGTCGTTATTCTGATAGGGGTATAAAAAGACCTCATCAAAATATACTTGCATTATATGTAAAGCCCTTTTGGGGACATTCACCTGACAGTCTCGCAATGCACTGTATATCAAGCTGAGGGTATTAAAAAACCACATGATAAGCTTGTTTGCTTCATCTATGCGGCACGCAGAACGTTATATACTTTAAGAGGAATAAATGCTAATCGCTTTTAATTCGGAGTGAGGTCTGACAAGAGACGCTTACATTTAAACTCCCGCACATTTATCTTAAAGATACATTGTTAAACGAGCCGCTGCGGACTGTCTTAAAAAACTGCTGTTCTGTTACACTCTCCATGGGACTCGCCAACCTTTCCAAGATAAATTTTTCGGATACCCGTATCCGGAAACATCATACTAAGACTTTATGCATAATGTGAAATTTTCGGAACATCATCGGGTCCTGATCTCTGGGATAAAGAAATATTTTTTCGGTGGTGGTGAAATCACATCGGAAGCTCGGAAGATATCATTCACGGTATGTTGTAAAGATATGACCGACAGATGCAGTTCAAAAGGCTTAGCAAAGGATCGTGCCTGACCATCGTAGGCAGTGACCGGGTCTTATTGTACTGACCTCCGTGTATTTTCGTCTTACCGTTTCTTTGTCCTTGAGTATACTATAACACACTCTTTGTGCAATGTCAATAGTTTTTTATAAAAAATAGTCAACAGTTTTTGTGCAAAATTTTTGTTTATTTTTAAGCTTGACAAATATTTTAAAAAGTTGTAAAATTAAATAGTTGGGTGTTCGGAAAGCCGTTTACCCCTTATCTTATCTGAAGGAGGAACCTATTATGCCCGGAAAAAATAACGATATGGCAGCCGACCTTTATACTCTTGTTGATGAGGACGGCGTAGAACAGCAGTTTGAATTGCTTGATTCCATGGACGTAGGCGACGACCGCTATTATGCTCTTGTACCATATTACGACGATCCGACAAAAGAGATCGAAGCAGATACCGAGCTTGTGGTGCTGAAATCCGAATACGATGAAAATAACGAAGAATCTTTAGTCTCTATCGACAACGACGAGGAGTATGAGAGGATCGGAAATATGTTCCTTGAAAGACTCAACGAACTGTACGATGACTGATACCGTAAAGAGGCAGCGCGTGCTGTCTCTTTTTTATACATTTTCTCTGATAATATGCCATAAATATGATCGCAAAAAAATCTAAAAATTGCTATTGATTTTTAAAAACCTTTGTGATATAATAACAGTAGAAAATCAAAATGATTTCTGCCTTGCACGATAAAGTGTGATTTTATAATCCAACACATAATTAAAGGGATTCAGACTCCGTCAGCGGATTGCAGACCTCCCGCCCCATTAGATGTGGGGATCAACGGACGCAGGGAGCGCGAAACTGATGGGCTGTTGCCCACCTGCTGAGTGCGGGTTTTATGCTTCACATGGCGGCAAGGCGGTTATCTTAGAAGATCATGCGGACTTCCGTAATACGGGAGCCCGCTTTTTTGTCATTCCGTAACGGTTTGCACCATTTTACTCTAAAGAA
This sequence comes from uncultured Clostridia bacterium, assembly GCA_947625915.1. Lineage (GTDB taxonomy): Bacteria > Bacillota > Clostridia > Oscillospirales > Ruminococcaceae > RGIG8773. The sequence goes on along the minus strand of CANQPX010000004.1, from coordinate 3,902 downwards.
ATATCTTCATCGGTAACTTCGATCTCGCCGTTCTCACTTTCATACTGTCTGATCTTCTGTTTTATCAAAGTCTCTATCATGTTTGTAGTGGAACGGTTTTCGGATATTGCTATTTTCCTTATTTTGGCATAATCAAACGGGTTTAACCTTAGTGTAAATGGAACTTTTACGATTGCCATTGCCATACCTCCTTACAAACATATGATACCACATAGACATATAATTGATACTATCTTTTGTCATTTAGATATCTACCTACTTGACATCATATAGATATCAGGTGTATAATATCATTAAATAAATTCATGCGAGGTGTGCTATGGGAACATACACTGTAAGCTTTTTCGGACAAGATGAAACGGACGGATACGGCACCGCCGAAGAACGTCTGCGGAAGATAATAAAGTTTCTTATAAACAGCAAAGAGTATGTGGAATTTCTTGTGGATCGGGAAAGTGAATTCAACATATTTGCTTCAAATATTATCCATAATATGGCAAGTAGCCCGTATATCGGAAATAAAACGCGGGTCATTATGTTTCCGTACACGGCAGACGAGTACGGCGGCGATGAAAATATTTTCCCTGAATTTTTCGATGAAACGGAAATATCTGAAATTTTATGTTCGGAATATTTAAAAGCGTCTCCCCGCATACGGGATCATGATATAGTAGACCGTTCCGACCTTGTGGTATGTTATGTTACGCACGGCGGCGAAGCATATGACGTACTGCAATATGCCGCCAAGCGAAATAAAAATGCGGTAAACATTGCCGACAGTGAAAATTATGAAAAATTCATCGCTTTTATTATCGGATCGTACAGGATATAAGAATATAAAATAAATCAGTCTTTTAAAATAAGAACTTATAAAAATAATATAGTTCGTTATCAAACAGCTTATCATATAATTTTAGATAAACCCAATTGCTCTTTATTGCAAAACAGCTCACCGGGCTGTTTTGCAAGGTTTAAATTATAATAACCGTTAATGCCAAGGGGGAAGCCCTCTATCGCAGGGCTTCCCCCTCTTGCTGTCTGCGACAGCAATTCACCCCCTGCGGAACTACTAAAGGCATTAGGAGTTCCGCCGTTCTGCGAAAAACGAACTGCGTTCGTTTCGGCGGCGAGGGCTTAGACGAATGCGAAGCATTCGTTTTTCCCTCAGACCCCGCCAGCGCGGCTGCGCTGGACCAGCTTTTCAATTTTGCGCTGCGCGCAAAATTGTTAAAAACTTTTTTGTATCGTAACTTATGCGATATCCCGAATAATTTTCCCCGTGCGGAAAATAATATTTTTATATTATTTATCCCGGAGAATTTTTATGGAAAATTTCAGAAAAATATATTATTATTTTTTAGGCGCAATAACAGGGATCTGCAACGGGCTTTTCGGTTCCGGCGGCGGGATAGCCGCTGTCCCGCTGCTAAAAAAAGGCGGTATCCCCGTGAAAAAAGCCCACGCAACTTCCCTTGCGCTGACCCTTCCGCTGTCGGCAGTCTCCGCGTTTTTCTATGCATACGAAAGAAATTTTAAATGGGGAGACGCTTTGCCGCTGATACCTTTCGGACTTGCGGGAGCTGTTTTGGGGAGTTTTTTAATGAAAAAAATACCCACAAATTTATTGCGAAGGATCTTCGGTGCGATCCTTATAATTTCCGGAGGAAGGATATTATTATCATGAATTTCTGGTCTTTTGCGGCAGCGTTTTTAACGGGGATATTTGCTTCGCTCGGCGTTGGCGGAGGAATGATATTAATAATTTATTTAACGGTTTTTGCGGGCTTCGATCAGCTTTCCGCACAAGGGATAAATTTAATTTATTTTATTCCCATAGCCGCAATGTCGGTAATTATCCACACAAAAAACAAACTTATCGAATGGAAAAAAATAATTCCCGCCATCATTACGGGAACATTTTTTGCCGTGTTTGGAACTTTTGCGGCAAAATATATAGGCTCGGAAAATTTAAGAAAAATTTTTGCGGTATTTATTTTTGCGATCGGTCTGAAAGAATTATTTTTCAAGGCTTCGGACAATTCTTCCGATACTCGAGATATGACTCAAGAATTATCGTAGCGGCTACCGCGTCAACAACGGCTTTCCGCTTTTTGCCGCGGACATTAGTTTCATTGAGGTAATTGTGCGCGGCAACGGTAGTCCTGCGTTCGTCCCACAGCTCGGCGGGAAGTCCCGAAATTTCGCTTACTATGCGGGCAAATTCCGTGCATTTTTCCGCACGTTCTCCCGATGAACCGTCCATATTTTTCGGAAGTCCCACAACTATCATTTCCGCTTTTTCTTTTTTTGAAAGTTCCGCAACTTTTTCCGCACATTTTTCAAAATTATATTCTGTAATTACCGTCAGCGGCGATGCTAAAATTTCGTCCTTATCGCATACCGCGATGCCCGTTCTGCTGTCGCCGAAATCAACTGCCATTATCCGCATAAAAATTCTCCTTATTATTTTGTAATTGAAATATATTTATTATAATTTTCATCATCAAAACAGCAAAAAATTATTTCAATTGAATAATCATTATTTTCATTTATCCAATCGGCAACTGTTTTATAAGCGATCTCCGCCGCTTCATCAACGGGATAACCGTAAACTCCCGTTGAAATTGCAGGAAATGCGATACTGTGGATCTCATATTTTTTTGCAAGTTCAAGAGAATTTTTATAACAATTTGCAAGCAGTGCAGGTTCGTTATCTTTTCCGTAATATATCGGACCGACTGTGTGTATAACATATTTTGCGGGAAGTTTATAACCTTTTGTGATCTTTGCTTCGCCCGTTTCGCAGCCGCCCAGACCCATACATTCTTTAAGGAGTTCCGAGCCTGCCGCACGATGGATAGCTCCGTCAACTCCGCCTCCGCCGAGGAGACTTTTATTTGCGGCGTTTACGATACAGTCGCAGTTTAATTTTGTTATATCGCCTTTAACAACTTTAATATTTTTCATATTTTATTTTCTCCTTGAAGATAAATTTTTTATACCGTAACATTATCATTTGTTTTAAACGGCATAGGCGTTGACGCTTCTTCGGGAAGATGGCTTATATCATTTTTAAAAATAATTTTCGGGGAATTATTTTCATCATATTCGACCAGCGAGACCGCGGTATTTGTTGACCAGCCCACATCTGCAATTTTTTCAATATCGTCGCCGTTTGCATAACAAAGATAATTTTTCAGCGCGCAGCCGTGGGAAACTACGGCAATTGTTTTCCCCTGATTTTCGGAAATTATTTTTGCCATGGTATTTTTCATACGTTCAAAAACTTCACGCATATTTTCGCCGTCTTTTATGTAAAAATCCTGCATTTTATTCTGCCAGAGATCAAATTCAACGGGATATTTTTCGGTAAATTCCGACCACGGACGTCCTTCAAGGACGCCGCCGTTAATTTCGATGAGTCCGTTATCGGGAATTATCGGAACGCCGTGATATTTATTAACAGCTTCCGCAGTTTCCAATGTTCTTTTTAACGGACTGGAATAAATTTTTTCAATGGGGATATCCTTAAATCTTTCCGCAAGATATTTTAATTGTTCCTTGCCGAGGTCGCTCAATTCGCAGTCAGTTCTTCCCTGAAAAAATTTGAGGATATTTCCCATAGCCTGAGCGTGGCGCACAAAATAAATTTTAAGCATTATTTTTCTCCTTTTATAATAAATTTATGTCGGGTCTGCACTTAAAGTTTGCTTTTCTATTAAAAGCATAGCAAAATTATTTTTGTTTTATTTTTCGGGGTAAAACCTTTGCGGGCTTTTAAGAACGCTGTTCTTATTTTTTGTTTATCTTATAACCCTTTTTGATTAATCGTTCGGGGGGATGACACTTCAGGGAAGGAAGAACCCGAACGCGCCTTTAGGCGCTCGCCGGGTTCTCCCTTC